>NZ_JBJXIB010000053.1:0-38110 GCF_046115965.1 Janthinobacterium sp. CG_23.3
ATATCGAGAGTAAACGCCTTTTTCAAAGAGTTTACAAGCGATACCTACAAGCTGTGCTCATCGCCTCGGCTCCGCCTTCATGCAATCGCCCTGGGGGGAGACCCCGGTTCTTTGCCCCTGGTTTTTTCTATTGCGGCGGCCCCTATACGCTCAATATAAAAACGATGAAAATACGCCTGCCCACCCTGCCCACCCTGTCCGCTATGCTGCTGTGCGCCGGCGCCGCCGCCGCCGACAACGACTTCCGCTGCTTCACCACGGACGGGCCGGGCAAGCCGATCCGCCTGCAATTCAGCATCCTCGACACCCCCGCCGACGCCGGCGAAGTGCGCTACGAGCGTGGCAGCGCGCCGATCCGCGTCAAACAAATCAAACGCACGACGCTCGACGAAGTGCCCGGGCGTCCGTCGGAGTTCCAGACCGAATGGCGTGAATTGCCAGCGGGCGGCAAGGGCGGCAAATACGTAATGGACAGCCAGGGCGCGCGCGTCTACGCGTTGCGCTACGTCAAACCGAACGGAAAAACCTTCAGTTTCCGGGAAGATCCCGGCGCGATGGTCGAACGCGGCTGCGACTGGTCCGACAAATAGGCGGCGCGGCGTAAGCCGACAGGCCGGCGGCCCGAAGCGACGCGGCCTGTGTCAACCCTCCAGATTCTCATGGTGGCCGGCCGCGCCGCGCTTCCAGTAAGCGGCGGCGCGGATCGCGCGGCGGTCATGCCCCTTCTCCTCGACCAGTACGCGGCGCAGCGTCGCCATCATGCCGGCTTCGCCGGCGCACCAGGCGTAGCCGTCGCCGGCCGGCAGCGTCAGCGCGCGCACCGCCTCGACCAACTGCTGCGCGCTTTCCGCCCACTGCAGCTCCAGCGCGGCGGCGCTGCGCAGGGCGCGCCGGTCGGCCGCGTCGGCCACCTGTAGTAGCACCAGCGCGCGCGCACCGGCCGGCAGTTCTTCCAACCGCCGCGCAATGGCCGGCAGGGCTGTTTCGTCGCCGGCCAGCAGATGCCAGTCGTAGTCGAGCGGGATGATGAACGAGCCGCGCGGCCCGGCGACAACGGCGCGCTGGCCCGGCGCGGCCTGCGCCGCCCAACTGGCGGCGGGGCCGTCGCCGTGCAGCGCGAACTCCAGCGTCAATTCGCCGGCGGCGGCGTCGTAGTGGCGCGGCGTGTAGTCGCGCAGCACCGGCTCGGCGCCGTCGGCTTGCAGGATCAGCTTGATGTGGTCGTCGAAGGACGGGCTGGTGAAGTCGCCCAACGCGGCGCCGCCGAAGGTGACGCTGCGAAAGTGCGGGCTGATCGACGCGACCCGCAGTACCTGCAAGTCGCGGCGTTTGAGGTCGTGGCGCACGCGTTGGACGCGCCCCTGGCCAAGGTCTATACTCATGGATTAACTTTCAATTGGTTGACAATATCACCTATCATGCGCGAAACAAATGACAATGTCAACCATTCCGGCGAGGCGCAGGAAGAGGGCGTGCTCGACCTGATCCACACCGTCATGCACCAGTACCGTTCGCAGCAGTACCAGGTATTGCGCGACGGCCCGCACGACATCACGCACATGGAAAGCAAGGTGTTGGGTTTTTTCGGACGTCAACCGGGCGCCACCCAAAGCGACCTGGCGCGGCACAGCGGGCGCGACAAGGCGCAACTGGCGCGTCTGATCAAGGGCTTGCGCGACAAGGGGCTGCTCGACGCCGAGCCTGACGAGAGCGACCGGCGCAATGTGCGGCTGCGGTTGACGAGCGTCGGTCGCGCGGTGCAGGGTGCGCTGCAACAGCAGGCCACGCTGTTGAACGCCAAGGCGGTGCAGGGGTTGGACGGCGCGCAGCGGCGCCAGTTGATGGCGTTGTTACAGCAGGTTAGGCGCAGCCTCGACGCCGCGGTTTGAACGAGGGTCCGGCCGCGGCGCTTTGCCGCAGCTTTGAATCACGCCGGCGGCCCGCGACCTTAGCCTATCGTCTGGTACCCGAGTTGCGCCGGCCCGCCGTTGCGCGCCGGGCGGCGGGGCGGGGCGGCGAGCGCTTCGCTGGCGTGCAGTCCGCCGTCCAGCGTGAACACGCTGACCACCCGGGCCAGGTTGCCGGCCTGCTCCTGCATCGATTCGGCGGCGGCCGCCGCCTCTTCCACCAGCGCCGCGTTCTGTTGCGTCACCGCGTCCATTTGCGTGATGGCTTCGTTGATCTGCTCGATGCCGGCTTGCTGCTCGTGGCTGGCGGAGCTGATCTCGCCCATGATGTCGCTGACCCGCTGGACGCTGGCGACGATCTCGCCCATGGTGCTGCCGGCCTGGCCGACCAGCTTGGCGCCGGTGTCGACTTTTTCGACCGAATCGCCGATCAACTGCTTGATTTCCTTGGCGGCGGCGGCCGAGCGCTGCGCCAGGTTGCGCACCTCGCTGGCGACGACGGCGAAGCCGCGGCCCTGCTCACCGGCTCTGGCCGCCTCGACCGCCGCGTTCAGCGCCAGGATATTGGTCTGGAAGGCGATGCCGTCGATGACGCCGATGATGTCGACGATCTTGCGCGAGGACGCGTTGATCTAGTCCATCGTTTCGACCACCTTGGCCACCACCGCGCCGCCGCGCAGGGCCACCTCGGTGGCGCAGGCGGCCAGGCCGTTGGCCTGGCGCGCGTTCTCGGCGTTTTGCTTGACGGTGGAGTGGAACTGCTCCATCGACGAGGCGGTTTCCTCCAGCGAACTGGCTTGCTGCTCGGTGCGCGAAGACAGGTCCAGGTTGCCTGTGGCGATCTGGCTCGACGCGGTGACGATGGTGTCGGCGCCGCTGCGCACCTGGCCGACGATATCGTGCAGGCTGGTCGTCATGGCTTTCAGCGCCCGCAGTAACTGGCCGGTTTCGTCCGCCGCGCCGGTGTCGATGTGCACGCTCAAGTCGCCGCCGGCGACGCTTTGCGCGACCTTGACGGCGGCGTTGATCGGCCGCGTGATCGAACGGCTGACCAGCCAGGCCAGCGCCGCGCCCAGCGCCAGCGCCGCGCCCGCCAGGGCCAGCATCAGCGCGCGCGCGCCGGCGTAGGAGTCGCGCGCGGCGGCCGCGTCGCGCTGGTTGACGCTTTTTTGCTGGGCCACGCCGTCGTGCAGCAGGTTTTGCCATTGCTGCGTGGCCGGGTCGGCCTCCTTGAGCAGCAGTTCGGTGGCGCCCTCGGTGTTGAAGGACTTGGCCAGCTCGATCACCTTGGCGTTGAGCTTGTCGGCCTTCAGCGCCGCCTCCTTGGTGCGCGCGCGCAAGGCCGTGCCGGCGGCGTCGGCCGGCGATTTTTCCAGCGCCGCGAACAGCGCCGCGTATCTGGCGCGCGCCTCCTTGATGCGTTTGTTCTCCTTCATCATCATCTCGTTGTCGGTCAGGATGGCCAGCGTGCGCGAGGTTTCCGCCACCACGTGGACGGCGTCCGACATCTCTTGCAGCGCCTCCATCTTGGCGGCGTTGTCGTCGACGATGCCGTCGAGGTGGCCCTGGATGCGGCCCATGCTGCCGATGCCGACCGCGGTCAGCCCCAACATCAAGGCCAGCACCATGGCAAATCCCAGGCCCAGTCGGGTCCCGATGCGAAGGTTGGCGATGTTCATATTGATCCCTTATTTGATCGTGCCGCGGAAAAAAAGCCTGACTCTGACGTCTATAAACGTATAAGCAGTTTTCATGCCACCGAGCAATTTATTGTTTGCCCCGCACGGTATGCGCGGCCGCCGCGCGTATGCCCCAATATAGTGCATTACGGCATGAAAGCGCCGGGCGACAGGCGAAAAAAAGCGCCCGCGCCCAAAAAAGGGGCGGGCGCCACGGTCCGGGGTGGGGGGAAGCGGATTAACTCGGCGCATGCCGACGACCAGCGCAATGAGCACTTGGTCGGATTAGCGGAGCGTAATCCGTACTTTTCCAGCAAACAGCAATTTCCAACAACAATTTCGATTTAAGCGCTCGGCCCGTTTCTTGGCGGGGGAGCGGACCCTGCGTATGGTTTTTCGCGTGTAATTACTTCTTGACAAAGAAAAGCTACCCAAGTATGTTATCGATAACAATAAGTTGGCGCGCAAAAAACCAAGCGCCGACAAGAGGAATCGGCCGGCACCCGTCGGATCAAGTTCCCGGCTTCCATACCGAAGCGAACGCAGTTCTTTCTGGAGACGAAGATGAAACAACAAAAATTGGCAGCAGTGGTGTCGGCGATGGCTTTCTCGGTGGCGACGATGGGCGCGGCCCGGGCGCAGGACAAATCCGTCGAGGTGGTGCACTGGTGGACTTCCGGCGGCGAGGCGGCCGCCTTGAAGGTGCTCAAGGACGACGTCGTCAAGCGCGGCTTCCACTGGAAGGACAGCGCGGTGGCCGGCGGCGGCGGCGACCAGGCCCGCACCGTGCTGCGCGCCCGCGTCGCCGCCGGCAATCCGCCGGACGCCATGCAGATGCTCGGCTTCACCGTCAACGATTACGCCGAGGAAGGCTTGCTCGGCAACGTAGACGCGGTCGCCGCGAAGGAGGGCTGGGACAAGGTGGTGCCGGCGCCGCTGCAAAAGTTCTCCAAGCAGCAGGGCCATTGGACGGCGGTGCCGGTGAACATCCACCGCACCAACTGGATTTGGGCCAACAAGGCCATTTTCGACGAGCTGAAACTGACGCCGCCGAAAACCTTCGACGAGCTGGTGGCGATGTCCGGCAAAATCCGCAAGGCCGGCTACATTCCGCTGGCGCACGGCGGCCAGTCCTGGCAGGACGCCACCATCTTCGACAGCGCCGTGCTGTCGGCCGGCGGTCCGAAATTCTACAAGCAGGCCTTGATCGACCTCGACCCGAAGGCGCTCGGCAGCAAGACCATGGAAAAGGCGTTCGAGCAGATGCTGAAGCTGCGCGGCATGGTCGACACCAATTTCTCGGGGCGCGACTGGAACCTGGCCACCGCAATGGTCTACCACAAGAAGGCCGCCATGCAGATCATGGGCGACTGGGCCAAGGGCGAGTTCGAAAAGGGGAAGATGAAGGCCAACGTCGACTACCTGTGCTTCCAGTACCCGGGCACCGAGGGGAGCTTCCTTTTCAACGCCGACCAGTTCGGCATCTTCAAGGTCGACGCCAAGCAGGCGGCCGGCCAGGCGGTGTTCGCCAGCGCGGTGATGGACAAGTCCTTCCAGGAGAAATTCAACATCGTCAAAGGCTCGATCCCGGCGCGTCTGGACGTGGCGATGGACAACTTCGACGACTGCGGCAAGAAGTCGATGGTCGACATGAAGCAGGCGTTGAAGGACAACACCATGCTGGGCAGCTTCGCCCACGGCCACGCCATGCCGGACGCGGCCAAGGCGGCGGCGGTCGACGTCGTCACCAAGTTCTTCAATTCGGGCAAGTCGCCGGCCGACGCCACCAAGCAACTGGTGGCGGCCATCGCGAACAGCAAGTAAGCGCCGTCGCAGTGGACGGCGGCGGCTACGCCGCTTCCGTCCCGCTTTTCCCTTTTTTAGATAGGTAAGTCGATGTCTGCATCCTCCTTGAATGCCGCGCCGCGGCGCTCCGCCGCCGAATGGCTGGAGCAACAGCTGCCCAAGCTGGTCCTGGGCCCGAGCGTGTTGGTCACCCTCGTATTCGTCTACGGCTTCATCGCCTGGACCACGGTTTTGTCGTTCACGCTGTCGAAATCTTACGCCCGCCTCGATTGGGCCGGCCTGCTGCAATACACCCGCGTGCTGGGCCACGACCGCTGGCACGTCGCCGTCGACAACCTGATGCTGTTCGGCGTGCTCTACATCGGCATCTGCCTGGCGCTCGGCCTGTTGTTGGCGATCCTGATCGACCAGCGCATCCGCCAGGAGGGCGCGCTGCGCGCCATCTTCCTGTACCCGATGGCGCTGTCCTTCATCGTCACCGGCACCGCCTGGAAATGGATGCTCAACCCCGGCCTGGGCATCGAAAAGCTGGCCCACGACTGGGGTTTCCTGGACTTCCGCTTCGACTGGATCATCCGCGAGGACATGGCCATCTACACCATCGTCATCGCCGGCGTCTGGCAAGCGTCCGGCTTCATCATGGCGATGTTCCTGGCCGGCCTGCGCGGCATCGACCAGGACATGGTCAAGGCCGCCTCGATCGACGGCGCGACGCTGCCGCGCATCTACTGGCGCATCATCATCCCGCAACTGCGCCCGGTGTTTTTGTCGAGCCTGGTGATCCTGTCGCATCTGGCGATCAAGAGCTACGAGCTGGTGGTGGCGCTCACCGGCACCGGTCCCGGCTACGCCACCGAATTGCCGTCGACCTTCATGTACGCCCACACCTTCACCCGCAACCAGCTCGGCATGGGCGCGGCCAGCTCGGTGATGATGCTGCTGACGGTGGCCGCCATCATGGTGCCCTACCTGTATTCCGAGGCGCGCTCCGGCGCCGCCAAGGCCCATTGAAGCAAGGAAGAACGATTATGTCAAAATCGATGTCTACATCGCACGCGGAAAGCCCGCAGATGGTGCAGGGCCGCAGCGGCCGCCTGTCAAGGGTGGTGGTTTACGGCCTGCTGCTGTTCATGGCCGCGGTCTACCTGCTGCCGCTGCTCGTCATGCTGCTGACGTCCTTCAAGCCGCTGCCGGAAATCTACGCCGGCAACATCCTCCAGCTGCCGCGGGAATGGACCGGCGCCGCCTGGGCCAAGGCCTGGGGCGAAGCCTGCGTCGGCCTCGAATGCAACGGCATCAAGGGCTACTTCTGGAACTCGACCAAGATGGCCTTCACGGCCGTCGCGCTGTCGACGCTGATCGGCGCCTTCAACGGCTACGTGCTAACCAAGTGGCGCTTCAAAAGCTCGAACCTGCTGTTCGGCCTGATCCTGTTCGGCTGCTTCATCCCGTTCCAGATCGTGCTCATTCCAATGGCCGCCTTCCTCGGCAAGGTCGGCCTGGCCTCGTCCACCGGCGGGCTGGTGTTCGTCCACGTGGTCTACGGCATCTGCTTCACGACCCTGTACTTCCGCAACTACTACATCGCCTTCCCAGACGAACTGGTGAAGGCGGCGATGATCGACGGCGCGCGCTTCTTCACGATCTTCTTCCGTATCCTGCTGCCGTGCTCGGGGCCGATCATCGTCGTCACCGTCATCTGGCAGTTCACCAATATTTGGAACGACTTCCTGTTCGGCGCCTCGTTTACCACCGGCGACACGGCGCCGATCACGGTCGCGCTCAACAACGTCGTCAGCACCTCGACCGGCGAGAAGGAATACAACGTCCATATGGCCACCGCCATGATCGCCGCCCTGCCGACGCTGCTCGTATATGTCTTCGGCGGCCGCTATTTCGTTCGCGGCCTGATGGCCGGTTCTGTGAAAGGTTAAACCATGTCTTCCCTGCAAATCCTCGATGTATCCAAACAGTACGGCCAGACCGAGATCCTCAAAAAGATCAATATCGACATCGACGACGGCGAGTTCCTAGTGCTGGTCGGCCCTTCCGGCTGCGGCAAGTCGACCCTGCTGAGCATGATCGCCGGCCTGGACACGGTCAGCTCGGGCGACATCCGCATCGGCGCGCAGCGCGTCAACGACCTGCACCCGAGCAAGCGCGACATCGCCATGGTGTTCCAGTCGTACGCGCTGTACCCGAACATGTCGGTCGAGCAGAACATCAGCTTCGGCATGGAGATGCGCGGCGTCCCCAAGGACGAGCGCGCCAAGGCGGTCAAGGAGGTGGCGCGCATGCTGCAAATGGAGTCGCTGCTGTCGCGCCGTCCCGGCCAACTGTCGGGCGGGCAGCGCCAGCGCGTGGCGATGGGGCGCGCGCTGGTGCGCAAGCCGAAGATCTTCCTGTTCGACGAGCCGCTCTCTAACCTCGACGCCAAGCTGCGCGTCGACATGCGCACCGAGATCAAGAAGCTGCACCAGCGCCTGGGCGCGACCATCGTCTACGTCACCCACGACCAGATCGAGGCGATGACGCTGGCCACCCGCATCGCCGTCATGAAGGGCGGCGAGTTGCAGCAGTTGGGCACGCCGGCCGAGGTGTACAACACGCCCAACACGATTTTCGTCGCCACCTTCATCGGCTCGCCGTCGATGAACCTGGTGCCGTCGCGGCTGGAGCGCGACGGCGACGCCGGCGGGCTGGCGCTGCTGGTGAGCGGGGTCGACGGCGCCGCGCCGCTGCGGGTGGCGCTGCCGCCGCAAAGCGCGGCGGTGCAAGCCTATGCCGGGCGCGAACTGATCGCCGGCCTGCGCCCGGAGGCGATCGGCAACGGCAACCTGGTCAAGAGCGCCAGCACGCGCGAGGTGCGCGCCGTGGTCGAGGTGACCGAGCCGACCGGGCCGGACACGCTGACGCTGCTGCGCCTGGCCGGCCACGAGGTGACGGCGCGGCTGGCGGCCGACGCCGACTACCGCGCCGGCCAGGAGGCCGAATTCACCATCGACCTGGCCAAGCTGGTGCTGTTCGACCGCGACAGCGAACGCCGGATTTGCTGACGGCCCGCCGCCGCGGGGCGGGGGCGTCGTATAATCAGCGCTCATTCGCCAGCGCCGATGTCGGCGCGGCGCAGCGATCGTCGCGCCGCGCGATCCCCCGACACTGGAAAAAGGACTGATGGCAGCCGCAAGCAAGCAAACTGAAAGTGGATTGAGCGGCGCGACCGTCTACGACGTGGCGCGGGTGGCCGGCGTGTCGGCGATGACGGTCTCGCGGGTCATCAACGGCCACGCCAACGTCAGTGACGTCACGCGCGCCAAGGTCAACGCGGCGCTGGAGGCGCTGAAGTACCAGCCGAACCTGGCCGCGCGCGCCGCCCGCACCGGCACCTTGCGCATCGGCCTGCTCTATAGCCACCCCAGCGCGTCCTTCCTGAGCGAGTTCCTGGTCGGCGCGATGGACCAGTGCAGCCAGAGCGGCGGCCAGTTGATCCTGGAGCGCTGCGACGGCGTGCAGGGCCAGCAGGCGGCGATCGACAAGCTGATCGCCGCCGGCGCCGACGGCATCCTGGTGCCGCCGCCGCTGTGCGATTCGAAGTCGGCGCTGAAGCGGCTGCACGACATCGGCATGCCGACCGTGGCGGTGGCCACCGCGCGCCCCAGCGCCGGCGTGCCGGCCGTGCGCATCGACGATTACCAGGGGGCGCTGGCGATGACGCGCTACCTGCTGGAACTCGGCCATACCGACATCGCCTTCATCAAGGGCGACCCGAAACACACGCCGGCGCAACTGCGCTACCGGGCCTTCCAGGACGCCATGAAGGATGCCGGCCTGACGGTGGCGGCCGGGCGCGTGGCCCAGGGCTTGTTCACCTACCGTTCCGGTCTGGACGCCGCGCGCCAGTTGCTGGCGGGGGCGCAGCGGCCCAGCGCGATTTTCGCCAGCAACGACGACATGGCCGCCGCCGTGGTGGCGGTGGCCCACGGTTTGCACCTGTCGGTACCGGGCGACCTGACGGTGTGCGGCTTCGACGATACGCCGGTGGCGACCACGGTCTGGCCGGAACTGACCACGATCCACCAGCCTATCGCCGACATGGCGCGCGCCGCCGTCAGCCTGGTGCTGGAGGACATCCGTCGGCGCCGCGCCGGCGACGCCAAGCTGACCGACCACCACCTGCTTGAATTCACATTGATCGCGCGCGGCTCCTCCGGCGCGCCGCCGGGCACGCACAGCGCCTGATTTTCCCGCGCCGTTTTCGCGGCGCGGCACCCCTCGATCTTTTTTTCGCGCTTGCCCGCGCTTCGGCATTGGCATGTTCGGCTAGCGTGCTATCATCGTTGTTATCGATAACAGTCGATGCCGGACGCGCTGCGCCGTCCAGCCTACGACGCCAACGGGGACCAGCATGCCTGACACGCAAGATCACGCGAAGTACGTCGCAACGAGGCCGCGCGCATGCCGCGGCAAGGCGCGGAGCGGGGCCGCATGAGCCGGCTCTGGCAGCTGGATTGGCGTTTCGGCAGCGCCGACGTGCAGGCGCTAGGCGGCATGCTCGGCCCCCTGCGTTTTCGGCTCGCGGGCGGGCGGGAACTGGACGCGCTGCACGTCGCGCCATGGGCCGGCGAGGCGCGCAGCGGGAGCCTGCCCGGCATTCTGCGGCGCATGCGTGGCGAGTGGCCGTGTGTGCCTTTCGGGCGCGCCGACTATCCCGATGATTTGCCCGCCGGATGGGCGCCGCGCCAGCGGGAGCGCAATTGGTCGCACGGCTACGCCGCGCACCACCCGTGGCAGTGCCTGGAGGCGGGGCCGCTGCGGGTGCGCCTGGCGCTCGACTATCCGCCCGGGTCGGACGTAGCGCGGGTGGAGCGCACCATTGAGGCCGATCCGCACAGTCCGACGCTTGACATCACGCTCACCGTGCACGCGCGGCGGCGCGCGCGCCTGCCGCTCGGCCTGCATCCGACCTTCCGGCTGCCGGCGGCGCCCGGCCGGGTTCAGCTGATAACGGGGCCGCATGCCGGCGTGTTCAGCTATCCGGTGGCGGCCGGCTCGGTGGCGTCGCGGCTGCTGCCGGATACGCGCTCCGACGCGCTCTCGCGCATGCTTGGGCGTAGCGGCACGCTGGACCTGAGCCGCCTGCCGCTGGCCGGCGCGGCGGAAGAGCTGGTGCAAATCCGCGGGCTGCGGCGCGGTCCCGGCCAGCCGCCGCTGGCGCTGCATTATCTTGACGAGGAAGTGTGTGTCGGGCTGTGGTGGGACAACGCCGCGTTGCCGGACCTGATGCTGTGGATAAGCAACGGCGGGCGCAGCGAATTTCCGTGGCTGGACCGGCATTTCGCGCTTGGCGCGGAGCCGGTTAACAGCTTGTTCGACCTGGGTCGCGTGGCGCGCGCGCCGCCCGGCCACCCTCTGGCCGACCGGCTCGGCGTGATGTTGGCGCCGCACGAGCCCTGGCGCACCCACTATTGCATCACGGCGTGGCCGGCCACGGTGCCGTTCAGTTAGCGTGTCGTAGGTCGGATTAGCCCATCGGGCGTAACCCGACAATGTTGGCCGAAGCGAAACGCGCTGCTCCGGGCCAGCGTTGTCGGGTTACGCCGTTCCGGCTCACCCGACCTACGACAATCGCGCCGGCTTCACGCTACCTGCTTAGAACCAGGTTTCGACCTGCAGCCCGATCGAGGTGCCGCTGGTGGCCTTGCCAAACACCGGCCCCGACTCGTTGGCCGCGTTGACGGCGGCGCTGGCCGCGTCGTTCCAGCGCGCGTGCGTGATAAATGCGCGTAGCTCCGGGCGGTCCCAATATCCCTTGCCGGCCGTCAGCGTCGGCGCGAAGGTAAACTTGGTCAGGCGCTGCGCGGCGCCGCCGGTCGGCGAGGTGACGCGGTCGGTGCCCAGCTCGAACTGCAGCTTGAAGTGGTCCGACAGCGCGTACACCGGGCGCATGCCGAGCGAGGTCCAGGTCGAGGTGCCGCCGGACGCGTTCGATTTGTCGCGCTGCACCAGCGCCACCAGCTCTGCGCTCCAGTTCGCCGTCGGTTGGATCCACAGCGAGTCGAACAGGCGCGTGCGCGTCACGTCCGAGCCGTTCTTGATGTCGCCGGTGGTGCCCATGCGGTCGCAGCACTGGCCGCCCTTGCCGGTGCCGGGGCCGACGCCGTGCTGCAGGCCGATGGTATTGCCGCCGCCGAAGACCTTGTCCTGCTTGTGCAGCAACGTCAGCTGCCAGCCGCCATGGGTGGTGTCGTCCTTGACGTCGGGGCGGATGAAGGAGGTCAGCACTTCCACCGTGCCGTCCTGGTTGGTCGGGATGCCCTGGTACACCAGGTTCTGCCGGATCGCCGACGTGCCGACTTTGTCCTTGTCCTTGAAGAAGCCGTAGCTGAGACGCCCCGGCCCCACCTTGTACTGGTCGATACCGCCGCCGGTGCCGTTCATGTTGACGTATTGCAGATCGAGGAAGTGGATGTCCGGGCGCATGTAGTAGCGCTTGCCGATCCACGCGGTGCCGCCGTTCAGCTCGGGGATGCCCTTGGCCTCGACGTACATTTTCGCCACGCCGATGTCGGAGGCGCTGACGTTCGAACTGCCGGTGTAGGCGTCGAGCATGACGTGGCCGACGAAGCTGACGCCGTTGATCGGCTTGACCATCTCTCTCAGATATTCGAATTCGCCGTAGGTGTCGCACTCGTTGCCCAGGCGGTAGCGCATGGTGTTGCCGCCCAGGCCGTAGCAGGCTTGCGGGCCGCGGTTGTTCGAGCTGGTGCCGACGCCGGCGCGGAAGTAGCCGTGGTATTCGCCTTCCGCGTCACTGGCCTGGACCTGGCCGAAGGCCAGTACGAGGGTGGTGGCCAGCGAGAGCGATTTCAAAATAGGGTGTTTCATACATCTCCTTCTTCTCTTTATAGTTATGAAAAATTTGTGCCCTTTGGCGGGCACCACGCGTCGAACCGTCGCCGATTCAATTCCTACAATTCTTGCGCTTACCGTCAGGCCGCCAGCGGCTGCTTCGACGACAGCATGTTTCCCGGCTTCTTGCGCCGCAGCGCGCGGCCGCCGGCGTCGAACACGTGGAAGGCGGCGCTGGCCGCCGACACCGTCAGCGCCGCGCCGATGCGCACCAGCTGGTTGCCGTCGCCGCGCAGCACCAGGTCCTGGCCGTTGTGTAGCGTCAGGTAAATGAAGTTGGCCTCGCCCAGGTGCTCGACGATGTTGATGACGCCGGCGAAGCTGGCGCCGTCGCGGCCGTCCTCCCCGACGTGCTCGGCGCGCAGGCCGACCGTGACGGCGTCGCCGATGCGCGCGCCGGCGCTGTCGACGTCGGCGCGCACCTGCTGGCCGCTGGCCAGTTGCACCCGCAGGCCGTCGGCGTCGACGCCGCTCACGGTGCCGGCGAACAGGTTCATCTTCGGCGAGCCGATGAAGCCGGCGACGAACAGGTTGGCCGGCTGCTGGTACAGTTCCAGCGGCGTGCCGGCCTGCTGGATATGGCCCTCGTTCATCACTACGATCTTGTCACCCAGCGTCATCGCCTCGACCTGGTCGTGCGTCACGTAGACGATGGTGGCGCCGAGCTGGCGGTGCAGCTTGGCGATCTCCAGGCGGGTCTGCACGCGCAGCGCCGCGTCCAGGTTCGACAGCGGTTCGTCGAACAGGAACAGCTTCGGTTCGCGCACGATGGCGCGGCCGATGGCGACGCGCTGGCGCTGGCCGCCGGACAGTTCGCGCGGCAGCCGTTCCAGCAGGTGGTCGATCTTCAGGATGCGGGCGGCGTGCCTGACGCGCGCCGCGATGGCGGCCTTGTTCTCGCCGGCGATCTTCAGGCCGAAGGCCATGTTTTTGTACACCGTCATGTGCGGGTACAGCGCATACGACTGGAACACCATCGCGATGCCGCGCTCGGACGGCGGCAGCTCGTTGACCACCTGGTCGCCGATGGCCAGCGTGCCGCCGCTGATCGATTCGAGGCCGCACAGCATGCGCAGCAGGGTCGATTTGCCGCAGCCGGAGGGGCCGACCAGCACGGCGAATTCGCCGTGCGCGATGTCCAGGTCGATCCCTGCCAGCACGTCGTGCTTGCCGTCATAGGATTTGCGGATTTGTTTCAGACTAACGTTCGCCATATAGCACCTCATTGGTTGACCGCGATTATTTGACCGCGCCGGAGGTCAGGCCGCGGATCAGTTGACGGGAAAAAACGAGGTACATCAGCAGCACCGGGATCACCGCCAGCGACAGCGCCGCCAGCACCGAATTCCAGTCGGTCACGTACTGCCCGATGAATTGCTGCACGCCCAGCGTGACGGTCTTGGTCTGGTCGGACGGCGCCAGGATCAAGGGGAACCACAGGTCGTTCCAGGCCGGGATCATGGTGAACACGGCGACGGTGGCGATCGCCGGGCGGATCAGCGGCAAAATCACCTGGAAGAAGATCTTGTATTCGCCGACGCCGTCGCAGCGCGCCGCGTCTTTTAGCTCGCGCGGCACCTGGCGCACGAATTCGGACAGGATCATCACCGCCAGCGGCAGGCCCTGCGCCGTGTACACCAGGACCAGCGCCGTCAGCGTGTTGATCAGGTCGAGCTTGACCACCAGTTCCAGGATCGACACGGTGCCCAGGCGGATCGGGATCATGATGCCGATCGCCAGGTACAAGGTCATCCAGCGGCTGGCCGGGAACCGGTACTCGGACAGGGCCCAGGCCGCCATCGCGCCGAACAGCACGATGCACACCAGCGACACCAGCGTGACGACCAGGCTGTTGCCGAAGTAGAGCAGGAAGTTAGAGTTGGCCAGCACCTTGTGGAAGCCGATCAGCGAGAACGTCTCCGGCGTCGGCAGCGCCAGCGGGTTGGCGAAGATCGCCGCGCGGCTCTTGACCGAGTTAATCAGGATCAGGAAGATCGGGAACAGGGCGACCAGGGTGTAGCCGCCCAGTAGCGTGTGCACGCCGGCTTTCCCCAGCGGCCGGTAGAGCGATTTTGCAGACTGTTTCATGGCTTTGCCTCCTTACAGTTCGTAGCGTGTCAGCTTGCGCTGCACGAAAAAAAAGTACACGCCGACGCCGACCAGGATCACCAGGAACATCAGCGTGGCCACCGCCGCGCCCATCGTCGGGCTGCCGATCTGCGCCTGGTAGCCGAAGAAGGTGCGGTAGAAGAGGGTGCCGAGGATGTCGGTGGCGTAGTTCGGCCCGGCCAGCGCACCCTTGACCGAATACACCAGGTCGAAGGCGTTGAAGTTGGCGACGAAGGTCAAAATCGTCACCAGCCCCAGCGTCGGCCAGATCAGCGGCAGCTTGATCTCCCAGAAAATGCGCAGGGCGCCGGCGCCCTCGGCGTGGGCCGCTTCGATGATTTCTTCGGGCACCGCCAGCAGCGCCGCGTAGATCAGCATCATCGGAATGCCGATGTACTGCCACACCGAGACCAGCGCGATGGTCAGCAGCGCGGTCGACTCCTGGCCCAGCCACGGCGCGAAGAAATCGGCCAGCCCGACGGCGCCCATCAGCGACTCGCCGACGCCCCACAGCGGCGACAGGATGAGCTGCCAGATGAAGCCGATGATGACGACCGACAGCAGCGTCGGCAGGAAAATCAGGGTGCGGTAGGTGCGCTCGCCCCGCAGGCCCTTCAGGCTGAACAGGGTGGCCAGCAGCAGGCCGATGGGGTTTTGCAGCAGCATGTGAATCAGGAAGAACTTCAGGTTGTTCCACATCGCGTTCCAGAACGCCTGCGACCATTGTGGATCGAGCAGGATGGTGGCGTAGTTGGACAGGCCGGCGAAGCTGTAGTGGCCGGACTCGCTGGTGGCGTAGAAGCCCAGGCGCAGGGTGTCGAGCAATGGCAGCGCGCTAAACAGCGAGTACACCAGCACCGCCGGCGCGAGAAACACAACCACATGCCATGGAAAAGCTCTTTTCACAGCTGTACTCCAAACAGAAGAAAAAACCGGCGGCGGCGCCGCCGGCAAAACCACGCCGTTGCCAGGCATGGGGGGGAGGACGGGTGATGCTGCTAACTAAAGGTGCTGATTACTGCTGCGGCTTGTACCACTTGGCGAACCCGGCTTGGATCTGCTTGGCGGCGTCCTTGCCGGCCATCTTGCCGTTCAGGACTTGCGCGTTGACGTTCCACAGCTCGTTTTCCATGCTAGGCTCGCCGCGGTTGAGCACCTGGGCGTTCAGACGGATGGTCGAGGCGCAGGTGGAGCGCCACTCGATCATTTGCTTGGCGACCGGGTCCTTCACCGTAATCAGGTGGTTCGACAGCGAGAAGAAGCCGGTCACTTTGTTGGTGTAGATGTCGGCGAACTCCTGCGAGCCGAGCCAGGCCATGAATTTGTAGGCGTCGGCCTTGTTCTTCGACTTGGCGTTGACGGCCATGCCGATGTCGGTGTGGTCCGAGATGTAGCACTTGTCGCCGGCCTTGCGCACCGGCGGCGGGAACGCGCCCAGTTCCAGCGACGGGTCCTGGTTGAAGTACGAAATGTCCCACGAGCCGGTCGGGTAGATCGCCGCCTTGCCGAGCGCGAACTGGTTCTGGCTGTCGCCGTAGGTCTGGGCGCTGGCGCCCTTGCCCAGGTAGCTGCCGACCTTGGCTTCATAGTCCCAGGCCGCGACGAATTGCGGGTCGGTGAACTTGGCCTTGCCGGCGATGAGTGCCTGGCGGCCTTCCTCGCCTTTCCAGTAGTTGGCGCCGATGCTGGTGAACATGACCTGGTTCGACTCCCACTGGTCGGCGGTGCCGAGCGCCAGCGGCGCGTACTTGCCGCTTTTCTTGACGGTTTCCAGCACCTTGAAGAAATCGGCCTCGGTCTTCGGCGCTTGCAGGTTCAGCTCCTTGAAGATCTTTTTGTTGTACAGGAAGCCGTGCATCACCGAGGCGATCGGCATGCAGAAGGTGTCCTTGCCGTTGTCGGTCTGCCAGGCCACCTTGGCCGAGGCCGGGAAATTTTCCATGCCGGTTTTGCCGTCGAGTTTGTCCAGGTGGCCGCGCTTGTACAGCGACAGCGAGACGTCGAACGGGCGGCAGGCCAGCAGGTCGCCGCCGGTGCCGCCGGCCAGGCGGGCGGTCAGGCTGGAGTCGTATTCGGTCGGCGCGGTCGGCGCGAACTTGACCTCGATGCCGGGGTTCTTCTTCTGGAAGGCCGGAATCAGCACGGTTTCCCACAGCGCCTTGTCGTCCACGCGCCAGCTCTCGATGGTCAGGGTACCGGCCTGGGCGCCGGTGGCGGCCAGCAGGGTGCCGAGCGCGGCGGCGCGAATCATACGAACGGATTGCATAGCTTATCTCCAGTGTCTTTTTTTAGGTGGCCTGCAGGGTTGGACGCGGTGTGGCGCGTTGCAGTGGACGGACAGTAGCACCCATGAAAATGTGACACCAGCATCGTCACGCCGTTGTCATTGAACTATGTTATGTGTTTGATTTAATTGAACAAGTTGGCTAAAAGGGCGGAGGAGCCTGTTACAAAACTTTACGCAGCGCGTCGCTGCCGCCAACCTTGTCGGATTACGCGTTCCGCTAATCCGACCTACGACGCGCTAACTTAACGGGGCCCCGGTTCCGCACTCTTGCCGGCTAATGCGCGTGCCCGGCCCACGAACAGAAAGCGCAACAAAACCTTACGCTTCCTTACAAATCGGGACGCTTACTTACCCACCCAGACGGGTTCAGTTAAGCTATAGTCTGTCGCATAAAAAAAGGCGTATAACGGTGCGGACAGGGGACAAGAGAGTGATGCAATCACGCGTGATTGACCGACTACGCGCGCGCGCCGGTCGCGGTATGGCTTGGGCGCTGCTCGGTCTGAGCCTGATGGGGGCGGCGCGCGCCGAGTCGCTGCAGGTGCTGCACTGGCTGACCTCGGCCAGCGAGCGCAAGGCCGTCAACTCCCTGGTGACGCGGCTGGCCGCCGACAACATCGAATGGCGCGACGCCGCCATCCCCGGCGGCGCCGGCGTCGGCGCCAGCAAGGTGATGAAGAGCCGCGTCCTGGCCGGCAACTCGCCCGAGGCGATGCAGTTGATCGGCTTCAGCCTGGTCGAATGGGCCGAGCTGGGCCTGCTGCTGCAACTCGACGGCGTGGCGGCCAGCGGCAACTGGGGCGCGCAGATGTACCCGACCGCGTGGGCGCAATTGCAGAACCGCGGCCACGTGATGGCCGCGCCGCTCGGCATCCACCGTATCAACACGCTGTTCTACAACCGCAAGGTGTTCAACCGGCTCGGCCTGCTGCCGCCCAAGACCTGGGCCGAGTTCGAGCGCGTCGCCGCGCAATTGAAGCAGGGCGGCGTGACGCCGCTGGCGCAAAGCGCCGAGGCCTGGCAGGTGGCGACCTTGTTCGAGACGCTGGTGCTGGCCGAGGGCGGGCCGGCCTACTACCGCGAGCTGTTCGTGCAAATGAGCCCGGCGGCCTTCGCCGACGCGCGCCTGCTGCGCGCGCTCACGCGCCTGAAGTCGCTCAAGCAGTGGATGCCGCAGCCGCTGCGCGAGCGGCCGTGGAGCGAGGCGGCGCGCCAGTTCGCCGACGGCGAGGCGGGCATGTTCATCATGGGCGACTGGGTCAAGGGAGAGCTGAACGCCTGGGGCATCGCCACCGACGACGGCTTCGGCTGCGTCGCCGTGCCGGAGACCGCCAACTACCACCTCTACAGCATCGACACGCTGGCCATGTTCGCCGCCGACTACAAGCACCAGGCGGCGCAGGAAAAGCTGGCGCAGGTGGTGACGGCGGCGCCGGCGCAGTTCGAGTACAACCAGATCAAGGGCTCGATTTCGGTGCTGCGCGGCGCCGACCAGTCGAAAATGGACAGCTGCGCGCGCGCCTCGGCGCAGGCGTTCGGCCGCGGCGCGGCGCAGCAGGCGCCCAGCTTCGTGCACCGCATGGCCACCGACGAGGCCAGCAAGGACGCCATCATCGCCGAGGTGCAGCGCTTCTTCATTGGCGACCAGGTCAGCGCCGCCGACACCCAGCGGCGCATCGGCGCGATGGTGCAGGCGCTGACAAAACAAGGAAAGGGACGCGGCAATGGCACGTAAAATCCTCATCGTCGACGACGACCAGAAAACCCGGATGCTGCTCAAGGCCTACCTGGAAAAGAACCAGTACGAGGTGGCGCTGGCGCACAACGGCGAGGCCTTCCTGGCCGAGTTCCACCGCGGCGCGGCCGAGCTGTCGCTGGTGATCCTCGACGTGATGCTGCCCGACACGGACGGCTTCGCGTTGTGCAAAATCGTGCGGGCGCGCTCGAACGTACCGATCATCATGCTCACCGCCAGCTCCGACGAGACCGACCGCGTGGTCGGCCTGGAGCTGGGCGCCGACGACTACATCGCCAAGCCCTACAGCCCGCGCGAGCTGCTGGCGCGGATCAAGGCGATCCACCGCCGCGCCGGTCTCGACAACGCCGCCGCGCCGCCGCGCTACTACCGCTTCGTCGGCTTCACGCTCGACACCGTCGAGCGCAGCGTCACCGACCCGTCCGGCGCGGCGGTGCCACTGACGGGGCTCGACTTCCAGCTGCTGAAATACTTCGTCGAGCACCCCGGCGACATCCTCGACCGCAGCGCGCTGTGCGAGCAAACCCGCGGCCGCGACGCCGGCCCGCTGGACCGCTCGTTGGACGTACAGATCAGCCGCCTGCGGCTGCGCCTGCACGACGACGGCAAACAGCCGCTGTTGATCAAGACCGTGCGCGGCGCCGGCTACGTGTTCTCGGCCGACGTCAGCAGCGCCCATGCCTGAGGCAAGCCGCTACGCGCGGGCGCTGGCCTGGCTGCTGCCGCAGTCGCTGCTGGGGCGGTTGTCGGTGGTGATGGTGGCCGGCGTGCTACTAACGCAACTGGTGGGCAACCTGATCTGGGGCGCGCAGCTGCGCAAGGACGCCGAGGTCGAGGCGCGCATCGCCTCGCAGCACATCGCCCACAGCGCCGCCGGCACCGTGCGCTTCTTCCTCAGCCTGCCGGTCAACTACCGGCCCATCCTGATCCAGCAGTTCCGCGAAATGGGCGGCACGCGCTTTTTCGTCAACGTCAACCGCGCGCCGCTGGCGATCGCCGCCATCGAACCGCTGGCGCTGGCCGGCACCGTCGTCGACAACGTCGGCGCCACGCTCAAGGCCGACCTGCCGCAACTGGCCCACTACCAAGTCGCGCTGGCGTGGCCGGAGCAACTGACGGTGTCCGACAGCGGCTCCAAAATCGCCGACCTGCCGGCCAGCTGGGTCCAGCACATCCTGCTGGCGCAGCCGAACCCGGCGCCTATCCTGGTGATCCAGGCGGAACTGGAGCCGGGCAACTGGTTGTACCTGGCCGCGCTGATGCCGAACCCGTACTTCCTCGACAGCGGCAATCCGCTCTCGCGCGACCGGGTGCTGCTACAGGGACTGTCGCTGGCGGCGGTGCTGTTGCTGTCGATCCTGGTGGTGCGCTGGACCACGCGGCCGCTGGCGGCGCTGTCGGACGCCGCCGAGGCCTTCGGCAAGGGGGAGAATACGCCGGACTTGCCGGAAACCGGCAGCCGCGAATTCGTCAAGACGGCGCGCGCCTTCAGCGCCATGCGCGAGCGCATCCAACGCTATCTGGAAGACCGCGAGCGCCTGTTCGTGTCGATCTCGCACGACCTGCGCACGCCGATCACGCGCCTGAAGCTGCGCACCGAACTGCTCGACGACGACGACCTGCGCAATGAATTCCACGACGACCTGGACGAACTCGACATGATGGTCAAGGGCGCGCTGCAATGCGTCAAGGACAGCGACATCCACGAAAACGCCACCGAGGTGCGGCTCGACGCGCTGTTGCAGCGCATCGTCCGCGGCACCCAGCTGGGCGGACACCAGGTGCGCTTCACCGAGTGCGGCCTGAGCGTGACGGCCAAGCCGCTGGCGCTGAAGCGGGCCATCGGCAACCTGCTCGACAACGCGCTGTATTACGGGAAAACGGCGGAAATTTCGGCGCACCGCGAGGCCGGCCACGTCGCCATCCGCATCCGCGACCACGGCCCGGGCGTGCCAGAAGACGCCTTCGGCAGCCTGTTCCAGCCCTATGTGCGGCTGGAGCACGGGCGCGACCAGAACGCCGACGGCATGGGGCTGGGCCTCGGCATCGCCCGCAGCATCGTGCAGGCACACGGCGGCGAGCTGACGCTGCAGAACCACCCCGACGGCGGCCTGGTCGCCACCATCAGCCTGCCGGCTCAGTGAGCGTTACTGCGTCCGCAACCCGCCAACGCCTTACACCGCCTCGCGCAAGGCGCTGGGCGGGCGCGGCGACGCCATCAGCTCGCGGAACGCGGCCCAGCGCTGCGCCTTCGCCCGCTCCGGGTCCGACTCGGTGCTATGGCGCCGGATATACTCCCTGGCCATGTCTTCGCCCAGGTTATAGGTGATGACGTAGCCGCGCATGGCGTCGTAGAACTGCAGGCGCTGCGCCGCCTTTTCGGCCGGATACAGGCGCACGTTGACCAGCCACTCGATCGCCTGCGCGCGCGTCAAGTCGCCGGCCAGGTAGTGCATCGCGACGTCGTTGTCGGCATAGTTGAGCTTGGCCAGCAGGCGGTTCAACTCGGCGTAGCGCGGCGCCAGACTGGCGTCGAGGCCGGCCAGCGGATACAGCACCTGCTGCTCGAAGGCCAGCCGCTCGTCCTCGCTGAACGTCAGCTCGATGCCATAGTTGGCGGTGCCCTCGGCAATCAGCGACTGCGGCGAAAACAGCGGGTAGACGCTGTATTCGAGCCAGCCCTTGGCGCGCATCAGGTCCTGCTCCAGCAGCACGTTGTAGACGTGGTGGCCGGGATAGGCCTCGTGGCAACCCAGGTCGACCGCGCGGTCGATATACACCGGCAAGTCGACGTTGATCTGGATGACGCTCTGGAAATTGCCCTTGTACCAGTTGTAGCCGCTCCAAGGCTTGTCCGTGACCAGTTCGAGCACGAAGTTTTCACCCGGGGGCAGGGCGATGTATTCCAGCGTACGCTCGCGGCCGGCGCGGATCGCAGCATCCATCACGGCGCCGATTTTATCGGGCGGGATCGCCAGTTGGCCGCGGAAAGCCTGCACCCGCTCGCTGACGGTGCCCGGCCCGGGCAGCAACTGCGCGATTTCCGCCACCAGATTCTCGTAATAGGCGCGCGGATGGTGCGGCGAAACGGCGTCGTACAGGCGTGCGGTTTCCTCGTCGAAGCCCAGCACCGCGCCGCCCAGCATCTCCAGGCGCGCCAGCATCGAGCGCAATTGCTTGTCGAGGCAGGCGGCGCGCCACACCTCGTCGCGCTGCGTGGGGTGCTGCTCCGACAGCAGCCACAGCGCGGCGTCCACTCCGGCGCGAATGGTGGCCAGATCCTGAGGCTGGCGCTGTGCCTCATGCTGCCACTGCGGCGGGCCGTAATAGGCGTCGACATAGGCGGCGTCGTGCTGGCCGATGGCCAGCGCGAATTTGACGTAGCGCTCGGCGACGGCGTCGAGCGCCGTCGGCGTCCGCTGGCCGGGGATGGCGTTTGCGCCGGCATCATCGTTCTGAACGTCAGTCACTATCTCTTCCCCCCGTGAATACATCGATTCTCAAAGTATAGTGGATTGTGTCACTGCATCGCCGCCCTGACGAACTGCACGTGGCGTTCGCTGACCGGCACCTGGGCGCCGCAGCGCAGCGTGAGCAGATAGCAGCCATCGCCTGCCACTACCAGAGTCGCGAGTTGTGCGCGCCGGACGATGGCGCGGCGATGCACGCGCAGGAACTGCGCGGGGTCCAGGTGCGGCTCCAGGCGGCTGAGCGCGACCCGGTGCAGCAGGCTGTGCCCGGCGGTGTGGAGGTGGACGTAGTTGCCGGCCGATTCGATCCATTGTATGTTGCCGACGCTGACCTGGTCGATGCGGCCGACCGAGCGTACGCTGATTTGCTCCAAATAGGGCGAGGCGGCGGCGCCGACATATCCCCGCAGCGCCTCGCCATAGGCCCGGCGCTGGCGCTGCGCGAGCATGGCCGACGCCCGTTGCACCGCTTGCGCCAGGCGCGCGTCGTCGACCGGCTTGAGCAAATAGTCGAGCGCATGCACTTCGAATGCCGCGATCGCGTGGACGCTGTGCGCGGTGACGAAGATAATCAGCGGCGGCTCCGTTTGCAAGCTCAAGGCGCGCGCCAGCGACAATCCGGTCTCCTGCGGCATCTGGATATCGAGGAAGACGACATCGATTTCCAGACGCGCCAGCGCCTCGCGCGCGCTCGCGGCGCTGGCGCATTCGGCGACGATGGCGCATTCCGGGTGCGCCGCCAGCGAATAGCGCAGGTTCACCCGGCCGGGTTCCTCGTCGTCAACGATCAGCAGGCGCATAGGCGAGGCCTCAGTCGGCCACGGTGAGGGGCATGCGGATCTCGACCAGGAAGCGGTCGGCGCGCAACTCGGTGTGCAGCGAGGCCGCGGCGCTGCTCAGCTTCAGGCGTAAGCGGGTGTTGTGCAGGCCGAGTCCCATGCCGGGATTGGGCGATGCGTGCCGGCTGACCGGATTCGATACGTTGATCAGCACGTCCTTGCCGCTGCGCGCGAACGACAGCCGGATGTCGCTCGAGCCGCCATGGCAATCGAGGTCGTGGCGCAGGGCGTTTTCGATCAGCGGTTGCAGCAGCAGGGGCGGGCAGTCGCCGCCCTGGACGACGTCGTCGTCGCCTTCGATGTGGATTTGCAGGCGTTCGCCGTAGCGCAGCGCTTGCAACGCCAGGTAGTCGCGGACGAATTGCAGTTCTTCGGCAATGGTCACCGTGTCGCGCAAGCTGGCCGACAAGGCGTAACGCAGCAGGTCGCTCAGGCGGCTGATGCCGGTCAGCGCGACGCTCTTGTCGCCGGTACGCACCAGCGCGCTGATCGCATTGAGCGCGTTGAAGATGAAATGCGGTTCCAGTTGGGCGCGCAAGGACAGCATGCGCTGCTGCTCCAGCGCCAGGCGCAGGTTCAGGTTGTCGGTTTGTGAGCGCTGCCACGCCAGCTCGCGCGCCTTGGCGCGGCGCCAGTTGCCCATGGCGACCATCGTCAGGAAGGTGCCGGTCATCCAGGCGAACTCGGTGAACCCGTCGAACTTGCTCATGCCCAGCAGCGCTTGCCAGGCGCTGTGCAGCGTCACGCCGCCGCCTTTGTTGTGCAAACTCACGGCCGCCACGAACAGCCATTCGCCGGGCAGGAACAACAGCAACAATCCCGCATAGATCAACGTCGCCCGGCGCTTGCTGTCGAACAGTGCCGGCCAGCGCGTCAGCGCAAGGCTGAGGCCGGCGCTAAATATCATCATCGGCACGTGGAAAACCCACCAGCGCTCGAAATAGTTGAGATAGCTTTCCGGTGCGCCCGCGCGCACATGGTCGTTGTAGGAGGCGAGTGCGCCGGCCGCGCAGATGCCGGTCCACGCCAGCACGTTCGTCAGGATGGTATGGATGCGGCTGCGCCATGCGGCAAGCGCGACGGTTGGGTTGGAGATCGGCGGCGGGTTCATTGATGGCGAGTATACCAGCGCCTATTCGCTGCCACCGGGGGGCCGCCGGGAACTCGTCACGCCGTACCGGCGTTTCATCACTTCGCTGCTGCGTGGGCGCCAATGGCGGCGTCATACTGGCGACCGCACCGTTCACCCACATAGAGAAATACAGAATCCGCCATGGCATTTCAGAAGCAAGTCGTTTTTTCCGCCGTTCTCGGCGCGCTGTGTTCCGCGGCGCAGTCGCAACAGATCCCGTCGACGGATGCGGCGCCGATGGCGACGGTGGAGATCGTCGGCCCTGGCGCTCTGGCGCGGCGACAGGGCGACACCACGGCGAAACTGGTCGTCAGCCGTGCCGATATCGACCGTTACGGCGATACCAGCTTGTCGGATGTGCTCAAGCGCCTGCCCGGCGTGACCGTCTCCGGCGACATCCGCGTGCGCGGCCTCGGCAACGGTTATACCCAGATCCTCGTCAACGGCGACCCCGTCCCGAACGGTTTTTCCATCGATTCCATTTCGCCGGAACTGATCGAACGGGTCGAGCTGCTGCGCGCGCCGACGGTCGAATACGCGGCGCAAGCGATCGCCGGCACGATCAATATCGTGTTGAGAAAAACGAGCGCCAAGCGCCAGCGCGAAGCCAAGCTGGGCGCCGTCAGCGACCGCGCCGGCACCACGCCTAACGTGTCGCTGCAGCTCGCCGACCGCCTCGCCGGCTTGTCGTACAGTGTCAGCGGCGTGGCAAAGCAGGACAAGGTGTCGGAACCGGGCGGGCGGGAACAGCTTGCGGGCGCCGGCCCGGACGGCATCGTCGATCTGCGGCGCGAGTCGCGCTACCAATACAACATTCTCAACCGCTCGCTGGCGTTGGCGCCGCGTCTTCAATGGACGCTGGATAACGCGGACACGCTGACCTCGCAAAGCTTGGTGGAACTGAGCGACTCGAAGCGGCACGGCAGCAGCGTCGAAACGACCCTGCTGGGCGCTCCCAGCGACTACCCGGTCAACTCCTTCGCCGCCGACAACCGCGTCGACACGGTACGCAGCGATGTCGCCTGGACGCACAGCGGCGCGGACGGGACCCGCCTCGACGCCAAGCTCGGCATTATTCACAACAGGCGCAAGATCCATTACGTCTTTCTGGGCGCCGCGGCGAATGGCGCGCGCGGGCTAGACAGGACCGTCGACTCCGAGGCGCGCGACGACCAGCTGACGTCGAGTGGCAAGTATGCGGCTCCCTTCTTCAAGGGGCACAGCCTGGTGGCCGGCTGGGACGGTTCCCTTACCAGGCGCGGCGAATACCGTTTGCAGCACGACGTTGATGGCTTCGGCGTGGCGCGGGGCGACCTGGATGAAAACTACGACGCCAGGGTGAAACGGTTGGCGTTCTTCGTGCAGGACGAATGGGATATCACGCCGCGCTGGCAGATGTATCTGGGCTTGCGCTGGGAAGGGCTGTACACGGATAGCTTGAGCAATGTCGTGCTCCCGGTCCACAACCGCTCCGGGGTATGGAGTCCGGTGCTGCAGACGCTGTGGAAGCTGCCGGGCAGCGAAAAAGACCAAGTGCGCCTTGCCCTGACGCGCAGTTACAAGGCCCCGACGACGCCCAGCCTGATCCCGCGGCGCTACACCGCGAATAACGATAACGGCCCCACCAATCCGGACCGGCAGGGCAATCCGCAATTGCGACCCGAGCTGGCCTGGGGCTTGGACGCCGCTTTCGAGCATTACTTCGCCAAGTCCGGCATGCTCAGCGTCAGCGCATTCGTCCGGCGCGTCAAGGATGTCACCGTCGAGCGCCTGTACCGGGAAAACGGCGTGTGGATCGCCAGCCCCGTCAACGATGGCAACGCCTCGGTGCGTGGTATCGAATTCGAGGTGGCGTTGCCGCTGGCGCCGCCGGTCGACGTCAAGTTCAACCTGTCGCGCAACTGGTCGGCGCTGGACTCGGTGCCCGGCCCGAACAACCGCCTGGGCGGGCAAACGCCGTTCAGCGCCAACGTCGGTCTGGATTACCGCGTCGACGCGTGGCTGAGCGCGGGCGGCAATTACGGCTTCAAGAGCGCTGCGGCTGTCAGCGTGTCGGCTTTCCTCAGCAATGAGGGCTCGCCGACGCGGACGCTGGACCTGTATGGCCTGATGAAATTTTCACCGTTGACGCAATTGCGCGCCTCGGCCTTCAACTTGCTGCGCCAGGACAGCTACAGCGCGAGCTATTACGCGGACGACGGCGGCGCCACGCTGCGCAGCGCACGCTCGCGCAGCAACCGCGGCCTGCGTCTCACGCTGGAGCACAGGTATTAACGCTATGCGGCTTAGAACTCGACCGGGCGCTGTTCGCGCATCGCCTGCGTCATGGCCAGGCCGATGCGGGTCGCCTCGGTGGCGTCGTGCAGCGTCAGCGACAGCTGGCGCAGGCCCAGCGCGGCGTCGGTGAATTCCTGCGCCTCAACCAGAAAGGCGTCGCTGAAGCGCGCGTAAATATCGGGCGTGCATTCGTTGCGCACGCCGTGCCGGTCGGAGATCTCGACGCGGTTCAGGCGCGGATTGCTGCCCACGCTCAGGCGCCCGGCGGTGCCGAACACCTCGGTGAGCGTCTCGTGGCCGTGCGCCATCGTGCGCGAGGCCATGAAGGAGGCGATGCTGCCGTCGGCGAACTCCACCGTACCCAAACCGTTGTCGACGTCGCCAAATGCGCTCAAGCCGGTATGGATGGCGTTGGTGCCGCTGGCGTAGACGCGTTTCGGCGCCGGATTGCCCAGCAGCCAGCGCGCCAGGTCGATATCGTGCACGCTGCAGTCGAGGAAAATACCGCCGCTGGTCGGCGCGAAGCGCATGAAGGCGCCGCTCGGGTCGTTCTGGTCGCAGGTCTGCGAGCGGATCAGATACGGTTTGCCGACCATGCCTTGCTGGATCTTCTGGTGGGCGTCGTGATAACTGGCGTCGAAGCGGCGCACGAAACCGATCATGATGGTCAAATGCGGATGGCGGGCGGCCTCGGCCTCGACCTTCAGGCAGTCGGCCAGATCGAGCGACAGCGGCTTTTCGCAAAACACATGCTTGCCGGCGCGCAGCGCCTCGATGATCTGGTCGGCGTGCAGCGACGTCGGCGTCACCAGGAACACCGCGTCCAGGCCGGGGTGGGCGAGCAGGGCGCTGTAATCGGCGTAACCCTGCGTGATACCCAGCGTGGTCGCGGCCCAGTCCAGTTCGGCCGGCAGCGGGCTGCAGGCGGCAACCACCTCGGCGTTCGGCACGCGCTGCGCCAGATTGACCGCGTGGCGCTGGCCCAGCCGGCCGAGGCCGACTATACCGATATTCAATTTCTTCGTCTGCATGACAATCTCCGTCTATAAATTACAAATTCAACACAATGGGGGCGCCCCAGGGGTGTTGCGTTACAGGGTGACGACGCGGTTTTCGCGCCAGGAGGTGGTTGCCGCTTCGGCCAGTTCCAGCGCTTTCAGGCCGTCTTGTACGGTCGTGCGCAGCGCCGTGCCGTTGGTCAGGGCGTCGAAGAAGTGCGCCATTTCGTTGGCGTAGGCGACGCGGTAGCGCTCCAGGAAGAAGTACTCGGGCTTGTCTTCGCTGACGCTGGCGCCGTTGTGCAGCACCACTTCGGTCGGTTTGTGGTTGCCGGCCTGGAGCATGCCTTCGCTGCCCAGCACTTCGAAGCGCTGGTCGTAGCCGTAGGCCGCGCGCCGGCTGGTGTTGATCTGGCACAGGCGGCCCTTGGCGGTGCGGATGGTCACGGCCGTGCAGTCGAGGTCGCCCGCCGCGCCGATCGCCGGGTCGGTCAGGCAGCTGCCGGTGGCGTGCACGCTGACGGCTTCGTCGTCGAGGATCCAGCGGAAGATGTCGAAGTCGTGGATCAGCATGTCTTTGAAGATACCGCCCGAGCTTTCGATGTAGCTGACCGGCGGCGCGCCCGGGTCGCGGCTGGTGACGACGAGCATTTCCGGCACGCCGATCTCGCCCGCGGCTATGCGCGCCTTGACGGCGGCGAAGGTCGGGTCGTAGCGGCGCTGGAAGCCGATCATGCACAGCACGCCCGCTTCGGCCACCGCCGCGGCGCAGGCGCGCGCCCGCGCCACCGTCAGGTCGACCGGTTTTTCGCAGAAGATCGCCTTGCCGGCCGCCGCCGAACGCTGGATCAAGTCGGAGTGGGTGTCGCTGCTGGAGGCGATGACTACGGCTTTGATGGCCGGGTCGGCCAGCGCTTCGGCGACGCTGGCGGCGCGCCCGCCGTGCTGCGCGGCCAACGCCAGGGCCGCCTCGGCGTTGACGTCGACCACGTACTTGAACCGCACGCCCGGCTGGGCGGCGAGGTTGGCGGCGTGGATTTTGCCGATGCGGCCGGCGCCGAACAGTGCTACTTCAATCATTGTCTTCTCCTGGTTGTTTGATTTCTTCGATGTCTAACTCAAGTTTGTAGGCCAGCGCGATGAACAGCGCCTGGCACAGGCAAATGGTGCTGGTGAGCGAGCGGAAGGCGAAGGCGCTGCCTTCGGTCACGGTCAGCAGCGCGTCGGCGGTGCGCGCCAGCGGCGCCAGTTTGCTGTCGGTGATGACCAGCACCTTGGCGCCGTTGTCGTGCGCCAGCCTGGCGCATTGCTGGGTTTCCTTGCCGTAGGGCGCGAAGCTGATGGCGATGGCCACGTCGCCGCCGCGGATGCTGCGCATCTGCTCGCGGTGCATGCCGCCCAGCCCGGACACCAGGTGCACCCGCTTGGCGGTGTGTTCCAGCGCGTAGGCGATGTAGGAGGCGATCGGGAACGAGCGCCGCACGCCGACGACGTAGATGTTGTCGGCCTTTTGCAGCAAGGTCACGGCCGCCTCCAACTGGGCGTCGTCGAGTCCGCCGGCGAGGTCGTCGAGGCCGTCGCGGCTGGCGCCGACGAATTCGCGCGTCATGTCGCCGACGCTGATTTTGTCGTCGCGCGTGTCGATGAGCTTGCGGATGCGCTGCTGGTAGTTCGGCGTCGCGCTGGCCTGCTCGGTGTAGGCCTGGCGGAACACGTCCTGCATTTCGCTGAAGCCGGAGTAGCCGAAGCGCTGGGCGAAGCGGACGATGGCCGACGGTTGCACGTCGCAGGCGCCGGCGATGTCGCTGATGCGCTCAAGCATCAGGCTGGCGCGGTGCTTCTCTACGTATTGGGCGATCACCTTCAACTGGCGCGACAGCGCGTCGTATTCGTCGGCGATGTGTTGCATCAGTTTGTCGATCGGGGCGGTTTCGGCCATGGCTTACCTTTCTGCTGTTCTGGCAATAATTATAGGGCCGTTCCGACAAAATAGAAACGATTTTCTATTTCAAATTATTTTGAAAATTTAATTGCATTTCGGTTTTTTGTGGATTAACCTGTTCACAGTGCGATGACGGCCGTCTTGGCTTGGCCGGTGACGCACCAGACAATAAGCAGGTAAAAATCATCCATCTAGGAGACATTTATGCAAAGCAACAATCGCACGGTTTTTCTGAAGAGCGTGGCGGCGATCGGCCTCGGACTGATGCTGAGCACCAGCTACGCCGCCGGCGAGAAGTTTGTGCTGATCAGCCACGCGCCGGATTCGGACTCGTGGTGGAACACGATCAAGAACGCCGTCAAGCAGGCCGGTGAGGACTTCAACGTGCAGGTCGACTACCGCAATCCGCCCAACGGCGACCTGGCCGACATGGCGCGCCTGGTCGAGCAGGCCGCGGCCCGCAACTACGACGGCGTCATCGCCAGCATCGCCGACTTCAACGTGCTGCAAAAGCCGATGGGCCTGGTCGCGGCGAAGAAGATCCCGATGATCACGATCAATTCCGGCACGCTGGAGCAGAGCGAGCAACTGGGCGCCGTGATGCACGTCGGCCAGCCCGAATACGACGCCGGCAAGGGCGCCGGTGAAAAAGCCAAGGCGGCCGGCATCAAGTCCTTCGTTTGCGTCAACCATTACGCCACCAACCCGTCCTCGTTCGAACGCTGCCGCGGCTTCGCCGAGGCGCTCGGGGTCGATTTCAAGGCCGCCACGCTGGACGCCGGCGAAGACCCGACCACCATCGAGAGCAAGCTCAGCGCCTACCTGCGCAACAATCCGAAAACCCAGGCGGTGCTGGCGCTGGGGCCGACCTCGGCGCACGCCTCGCTGAAGGCGCTGGAGAAGATGGGCACCAAGGGCAAGATGTGGTTCGCCACCTTCGACTTGTCCGACGAGATCGCCAAGGGCATCAAGGACGGCAGCGTCAAGTTCGCGATCGACCAGCAGCCCTACCTGCAGGGGTATATCCCGGTCGCCGTGATGGCCATCATGAAGCAGGACAAGACCACCGACCTGGCCAAGGTCAAGGAAAAGCTGATGGCCAATCCGAAGTTCAAGGCCCGTCTGGCCGAGTACGGCCTGGCGCCGTCGTACGGCCCGCGGCATATCAGCTCCGGTCCCGGCTTCGTCACCAAGGACAATATCGCCAAGGTCGAGAAGTACGCGGGCCAGTTCCGTTAATAAAGACCGGCGGCGCGCAGCCGGGGGCAGCCCCGCGGATGTGCGCCGCCGGTTTGTTTTCAACGTCCCCGGCTCCTTCGCGGGGCGGCGTGGACGGCGGCAAAGTGAAAAGGAAAATGTTATGAGTGCGGTTAAATTGAATGCGCAGCCGGGCCTGGCCCCCGCGCAGCAGCCCCCGGCCACATCCGGCGCCGACGAGCGCGTCGGCCAGGTCACCTGGTTCAAGCGCCTGTTCGGCCGGCCCGAGTTCGCCTCGATCTCCGGCGCGCTGCTGGTGTTTATCTTCTTCGGCATCAGCGCCGGCGGTTCCGGCATGTTCAACCTGGACGGCATCGTCAACTGGTCGCAGGTCGCGGCCTACCTCGGCATCATCGCCATCGGCGCCTGCGTGCTGATGATCGCCGGCGAGTTCGACCTGTCGATCGGCTCGATGATCGGCTTCGCCGGCATGATGATCGCCATCCCGTCGGTCTACTTCGGCTGGCCGGTCTGGCTCGCCATCCTGTTCGCCTTCGCCGGTTCGATGGCGCTGGGCTGGCTCAACGGCTACCTGGTCATCAAGACCCGCCTGCCGTCCTTCATCGTCACGCTGGCCTTCCTGTTCATCCTGCGCGGCCTGACGCTGGCGCTGTCGATCATGTTCGCCAACCGCACCATCGTCAGCGGCGTCGGCACGTTGGCCGCCCACGACTGGCTGGCCACGCTGCTGTTCCACGGCGAAGTCGGCACCGGCCTGTTCGAGTGGCTGGCCTCGGCCGGCGTCATCACCGCGCTCGACAACGGCGCGCCGCTGGTCAAGGGCATCCCGAAAGTCATCGTCTGGTGGGCCGCGCTGGCCCTGGTGAGCAGCTTCGTGCTGGCCCGCACCCGCATCGGCAACTGGATTTTCGCCGTCGGCGGCGACGCCAACGCCGCCAAGAACGTCGGCGTGCCGGTCAAGGCCATCAAGATCTCGCTGTTCGTCTTCACCGCCTTCTGCGCCTGCCTGTTCGCCACGCTGCAAGTGTTCGACGTCGGCTCGGCCGCCGCCGACCGCGGCATGCAGAAGGAGTTCGAGGCGATCATCGCGGCCGTCATCGGCGGCGCCTTGCTGACCGGCGGCTACGGCTCGGTGGTCGGGGCCTGCTTCGGCGCGCTGATCTTCGGCGTGGTGCAGATCGGTATCACCTATACCGACATCAATTCGGACTGGTTCCGCGTATTCCTCGGCGTCATGCTGTTGATCGCGGTGTTATTCAACAACTTCGTCCGCAGCCGCGTGACGGAAGCGAGGTAAGCCATGAGCGACTACATTCTGGCGCTGGAAAATATTAGCAAGCGTTTCGGTTCGGTGATCGCCTTGCAAAACGTCACCTTGCGCCTGAAGCCGGGCGAGGTCCATTGCCTGCTGGGCGACAACGGCGCCGGCAAATCGACCTTGATCAAGACCCTGGCCGGGGTGCACCGGCCGACCGACGGCCAGTACCTGGTCGACGGCAAGCCGGTCAGCTTCGCCTCGCCGAAGGAGGCGCTCGACCTGGGCGTGGCCACGGTCTACCAGGACTTGGCGCTGGTGCCGCTGCTGTCGGTGGCGCGCAATTTCTTCATGGGCCGCGAGCCGATGACGAAGCTGTTCGGTTTCCTGCCGGTGATGGACATGGAGTACGCCGCCACCACGGCGCGCGACAAGCTCGCCGAGATGGGCATCATGGTGCGCGACCCGCACCAGGCGGTCGGCACCATGTCCGGCGGCGAGCGCCAGTGCCTGGCGATCGCCCGGGCGATCCACTTCGGCGCGCGCGTGCTGATTCTGGACGAGCCGACCGCGGCGCTGGGCGTGAAGCAGTCGTTCAACGTCCTCAAACTGATTTACAAGGCGCGCGAACGCGGGCTGTCGGTGATCTTCATCACCCACAATGTGCACCACGCCTACCCGGTCGGCGATTCGTTCACCCTGCTCAACCGCGGCAAATCGCTGGGCACCTACACCAAGGACACGGTCACGAAGGACGAGGTGCTGGACATGATGGCCGGCGGCGCAGAGATGCAAAAGCTGATGAGCGAACTTGACGGTGTAAGCATTTAGAAAGAACAGCCAATGAACAATCCAACACAATTCGCCAGCGGCAGGGCGCTCGACGTGATCTGCCTCGGCCGCTTGGCAGTCGACTTGTACGCGCAGCAGATCGGTTCCCGGCTGGAGGACGCGGCCAGTTTCGCCAAGTACCTGGGCGGCTCCTCGGCCAACATCGCCTTCGGCAGCGCGCGCCTGGGCCTGCGCTCGGCGATGCTGTCGCGGGTCGGCGACGACCACATGGGGCGCTTCCTGAGCGAGACGCTGGCGCGGGAAGGCTGCGACGTCAGCCACGTCGCCGTCGACCCGCAGCGCCTGACCGCGCTGGTCATGCTCGGCATCAAGGACAAGGACACCTTCCCCTTGATCTTCTTCCGCGAAGACTGCGCCGACATGGCCATCGATGCGGCCGACATCGACGAGCGCTTCATCGCCTCCAGCAAGTCGCTCTTGATCACCGGCACCCATTTCTCGACGGCGGCGATGCACGCCGCCAGCGGCAAGGCGCTCAAGCTGGCCCGCGCCAACAACGTGCGCACCGTGCTCGACATCGACTACCGCCCGGTGCTGTGGGGCCTGTCCGGCAAGGGCGACGGCGAAACCCGCTTCGTCTCCAACGACGGCGTCACCGCCCACCTGCAGGCGATCCTGCCGCAGTTCGATCTGGTGGTCGGCACCGAAGAGGAATTCATGATCGCCGGCGGCGGCGCCGACATCATGGCCGCGCTGCGCGCCGTGCGCCTAGCCTCGGCGGCGACGCTGGTGGTCAAGCGCGGCCCGCTCGGCTGCGCCGTCATCGACGGCGCCATTCCGGCCGCGCTGGACGAGGCCTTCAACTTCCGCGGCGTGCAAGTGGAAGTGCTCAACGTGCTCGGCGCCGGCGACGCCTTCCTGTCCGGCTTCCTCAAGGGCTGGTTGAACGGCGCCGACTACGCCACCTGCTGCCGCTACGCCAACGCCTGCGGCGCCCTGGTGGTGTCGCGCCACGGCTGCGCGCCGGCCATGCCGACGCCGGTGGAACTGGACTACTTCATCGCCCATGCGGCGCGGATGCAACGCCCGGCCGACGACGCCGCGCTGGCGCGCCTGCACCGCGTCAGCGTCGCCCGCAAGCAGTGGGACGAGCTGTGCGTGTTCGCCTTCGACCACCGCAACCAGTTCTTCGAGCTGGCGCAGCAGACCGGCGCCGACGAGGCGCGCCTGCCGGCGCTCAAGCAGTTGATGGTGCGGGCGGTCGGCGAGACCGAGGCCGCGCTGCAACTGGGCGGCAAGATCGGCGTGCTGATCGACGACCGCTACGGCGCCGACGCGCTCAACGCCGCCACCGGGCGCGGCTGGTGGATCGGCCGTCCGGTCGAGCTGCCGGGTTCGAACCCGCTGCAATTCGACTGGGGCCGTTCGATCGGTTCGCACCTGAACAGCTGGCCGAAGGAGCACGTCATCAAATGCCTGGTGCAACTGCATCCGGACGACGCCGTGGAAAACCGCCTGGAGCAGGAAGCCCAGCTGAAGGCGCTGTACGACGCGGCGCAGATCAGCGGCCACGAATTGCTGCTCGAAGTGATCCCGTCGAAGAGCCTGCCAAGCGACGCCGACACCGTGCTGCGCGCCGTCAAACGCCTGTACAACATCGGCATCTACCCCGAATGGTGGAAGCTGGAGCAGCTGAGCGCGGCGCAATGGAAAAAGATCGACGCGCTGGTGCAGGAACGCGACCCGTACTGCCGCGGCGTGGTGCTGCTCGGCCTGCACGCGCCGATCGACGAGCTGGCTGCCAGCTTCGAGGCGGCGCGCGACAGCGCCACCTGCCGCGGCTTCCTGGTCGGCCGCACCATTTTCCACGAACCGAGCAAGCGATGGCTGGCTAAGGAGATCGACGACGCCGGCCTGGTCGCCGCCCTGCGCGCCAATTTCGAAACGCTGATCCGCACCTGGCAGCGCAGCCGCGCCGCCAAACTGGAGCGCGCGGCATGAGCAAAACCATCCGCCTGACCATGGCGCAAGCGCTGGTGCGCTACCTGGCCGCGCTGCGCGTCGACGCCGGCAACGGCGCCACCGAGCCACTGTTCGGCGGCGTGTTCGCCATCTTCGGCCACGGCAACGTGGCCGGCCTGGGCGAGGCGCTGTACCAGCAGCGCGACGACGCGCTCAATCCGCTGCCGACCTACCGCGCCCACAACGAGCAGGGCATGGCGCACGCCGCCATCGCCTACGCCAAGGCGCACATGCGCCGGCGCATGATGGCGGTGTCGACCTCGATCGGCCCCGGCGCCACCAACCTGCTGACGGCGGCCGCGCTGGCCCACGTCAACCGCCTGCCGGTGCTGCTGCTGCCGGGCGACGTGTTCGCCTCGCGGGCGCCGGACCCGGTACTGCAACAACTGGAAGACTTCGGCGACGGCAGCGTCTCGGCCAACGACGCCTTCAAGCCGCTGTCGCGCTATTTCGACCGTATCATCTACCCGGAGCAGCTGTTGACGGCGCTGCCGCGGGCGATCGCCACGTTGACCGACCCGGCCACCTGCGGCCCGGTGACGTTGGCGCTGCCGCAGGACGTGCAAACCATGGCATACGACTACCCGGCCGACTTCTTCGAGCCGCGCCTGGTCACTTTCCGCGCCGTGCCGCCCGCCGAGTCCGAGCTGGAAGAGGCGGCGGCGCTGCTGCGCGCCGCCAAGAACCCGATCATCGTCGCCGGCGGCGGCGTGCTGTACGGCCTGGCCGGCGAGGCGTTGCGCGCCTTCGCCGAACGGCACGGCGTGCCGGTGGCCGAAACCCAGGCCGGCAAAAGTTCGCTGGCCTGGGACCATCCGCTGCAACTGGGCGCCATCGGCGTGACCGGTTCGCCGGCCGCCAACCTGCTGGCCGCCGAGGCCGACCTGGTGCTGGCGGTCGGCACCCGCTTGCAAGACTTCACCACCGGCTCCAACTCGCTGTTCGCCAAGGCCACGCTGGTGAGCCTGAACGTCAACGCCTTCGACGCGTTGAAACGCCGCGGCGCCGGCGTGCGGGGCGACGCCAAACTCGGCCTGCAAAAGCTGTCGGCGCTGCTGGAAGGCTGGCGCAGCGACGCCGCCTGGCGCGAACAGGCCGAACGCGAAGCGGCGCGGTGGCGCGCCACCATCGCCGCCATCACCGCGCGCCGCGACGTCGCCTTGCCATACGACGGCGAAGTGATCGGCACGGTGCAGCGCTCGTCGGCCGCGTCGACCGTCAACGACATCGTGGTCTGCGCGGCGGGCACCTTGCCGGCCGAGCTGCACAAGCTGTGGCGCACGGCCACGCCGGGCGGCTACCACGTCGAATACGGCTTCTCCTGCATGGGTTATGAAATCGCCGGCGCGCTGGGCGTGAAGATGGCCAAGCCGGACGCGGACGTCATCGTCATGGTCGGCGACGGCAGCTACCTGATGATGAATTCGGAAATCGCCACCTCGGTCATGATCGGCAAGAAGCTGATTATCGTGGTGCTCGACAACCGCGGTTACGGCTGCATCAACCGCCTGCAGCAAGCTTGCGGCAACGCGCCGTTCAACAACATGCTGGAAGACTGCCTGCAGGTCGGCGACGGCGCGCCGCACATCGATTTCGCCATGCACGCCAAGTCGCTCGGCGCCTACGGCGAAAACGTCAAGACCATCCCCGAACTGGAACAGGCGCTGGCGCGGGCCCGCAAGGCTAGCTCCACCTACGTGGTCTGCATCGACACCGACCCGACCCGCACCACCAGCGAAGGCGGCTGCTGGTGGGAGGTGGCGGTGCCGGAGGTATCCGAACGCGAGCAGGTCAGGACGGCGCGCACGCGCTACGAAGAAGCCAGAAAAGCACAAAGGAAATAAGATGAACATCGCATTCAACGACCAGACCTTCAACGTCAAAATCGGCATCAACCCGATCTCCTGGATGAACGACGACCTGCCGTCGCTGGGCGGCGAGACGCCGCTGGAGACGGCGCTGAGCGAGGGCGCCGAAATTGGCTACGTCGGCTTCGAGCTGGGTAACAAGTTCCCGAAAGAGTCGGGCGCGCTGCGCGCCGTGCTGGGCAAGTACAAGCTGGAGTGCGTCTCCGGCTGGTATTCGGGGCGCCTGGCGCGCCGCTCGGTGGAGGAGGAAATCGCCGCCGTCGGCCCGCACCTGCGCCTGCTGGCCAAGAGTGGCGCCACGGTGATGGTGTACGGCGAGGTGGCCGACGCCATCCAGGGCGAGCCGCGGCCGCTGTACAAGCGCCCACGCTTCGTCAACGCGCAGCAGTGGCAGGACTACGCCGACAAGCTGAGCGCCTTCGCCCGCCACACGCTGGCGCACGGCGTGCGCCTGTCCTACCACCACCACATGGGCGCCTATGTTGAAACGCCGGCCGACGTCGACCAGTTGATGGCGCTGACCGGGCCGGAAGTGGGCCTGCTGTTCGACAGCGGCCACATCACCTTCGCCGGCGGCGACGCGCTGGCGGTGCTGCGCAAGCACATCGAGCGCGTCTCGCACGTGCACTGCAAGGACGTGCGCCCGGCGGTGGTCAAGCTGGCGCGCAACGGCAACTGGAGTTTCCTGCAGGCGGTGATCAACGGCGCCTTCAGCGTGCCGGGCGACGGCTGCGTCGACTTCGAGGCGATATTGAACCTGCTGTACCGCCACGGTTACCAGGGCTGGCTGGTGGTGGAGGCCGAGCAGGACCCGGCCGTCGCGCCTAGTTACCAGTACGCGCAGATGGGCTACCAGCACCTGGCCCAGCTGGTGCACAAGATCGAGCAGGCGGGGAGGGTTGTGGCATGAAGCTGCTGGTGAAGGGCAAGCAGAGCGGCCAGGAAATCGTCGCGGTCACGCCGGAATCGGCGGGCTGGCAGCACGTCGGTTTCGCCGCGCACCGGCTGGTTGCGGGCGCCGGCCTGACGCTGCACACCGGCGCGCGCGAGTTGTGCATCGTCGTGATGGCCGGCGTGGTCAACGTCGACGCCGGCGAGCAGCGCTGGGCCAGGATAGGCGGGCGCGCCAGCGTGTTCGACGACCAGTCGCCGTTCGCCGTGTACGTGCCGAACGGCCAGGCCGTCAGCATCACCGCGGACAGCGACGCCGAGGTGGCGCTGTGCAGCGCGCCGGCCAACACCTCGCGGCCGGCGCGCTTGATCGAGCCGGGCAGCATGAAGCGCTCGGTGCGCGGCAGCGGCGCCAACACCCGTTACGTGTGCGACATCCTGCCGCAGACGGAGCCGGCCGACGGCTTGCTGGTGGTCGAGGTGCTGACCCCGGGCGGCCATTCGTCGAGCTACCCGCCGCACAAGCACGACAGCGACAACATCCCGCAGGAAAGCACGCTGGAGGAGACCTATTACCACCGGCTGAATCCGGCGCAGGGCTTCGCCTTCCAGCGCGTCTACACCGACGACCGCTCGCTGGACGAGTCGATGGCGGTGGAAAACCACGACGTCGTGATGGTGCCGCGCGGCTACCACCCGGTGGTGGTGCCCTACGGCTACGACTCCTACTACCTGAACGTGATGGCGGGGCCGAAGCGCGAATGGCACTTCAAGAACGACCCGGCCCACGAGTGGATGCTAAAAAAATAGAGGCGCCGCGAACCGTAAAAGAACCAAAGGCAACGAGTGGGGGGCTGACCCAATCCACCCAAGTTAAGAATTTTTCTTTAAAAGTAGAGCGAAATACAATAAAAAGCTTGACATGCCAGTGAGGTAGGGCGCGGCCAGTGAGA
>NZ_JBJXIB010000054.1:0-37309 GCF_046115965.1 Janthinobacterium sp. CG_23.3
GCAAGCAAGGCCATGGCATGCTTGAGGTTCTGCTCCGGGCCTTCAACGGTAATCCTATCCCGCTTGCCGCATAGCGGCTGAACAGTCACAATTTATTGATATTAAATGTACGAGAGTGATAAAGAGGCACTGCATGGTTTGTTGGGTAAAGTAGTTGAGCACATTTAAATAAACTTTAAGGGATGATATGAAGATTTCACCTTCTGCCGCGACCAGTATTTTATTGTCGATGGCATTCTGTGCTGTAAGTTCTCCTGCGCTTGCAATAAATTATTATGTTTCAAGCACTGGCAGCGATAGCAATAATGGGAATTCGGAAGCAGTGACCGGTCCGGCGAAGGGGCCTTTCGCTACATTAAATGCATTGACTCGACTTAAACTGGAAAATGGGGATAATATTTTCTTGGCTTGTGGAGAGCGGTTCCAAGGTCCTCTTAACTTGTCGCTCCAGAGCACGCGCGCCGGTGCGCTGACAATCACCCGTTCGGGGAACTGTATCGAAAATCCTCGTCCAGTTATTACTGGAAAAATTCAGCTCGCCGCTCTGTCCGGTGTAGGGCAGGTGTCCGATCTGACGCTTCCTGTTGGGGAAATAGTTCAGGTTTTTGCCGGGAATATACCTGTCGCGCGCGCGCGATTTCCAAAGAGCACCTACCTCATTTATCCCGATACCGCCATAGCGTCGGATATCCGTATCCCTTCTAATAGCGCGATAGATGGAAAAGATCTTCTGAAGGCCGTGGCGCACGCTCGCACCGAGGAATGGTTTTTGGAGGAAAGAACCATCATCGATGTAAACCTTGCTTTGGATAAAAAATTAGAACATCCGCTGAACCATAAAGCCGGTGTGTATTTTACAGGAAAGGAATGGATGATAGGAACGGACTATAATTGGGCCTATGATAAATCGATACATAAATTAAGTATCAACAAACACACGAATTATCCGGTTTCCGTGGTCTACCAAGGTGATTTATTGCTAATTAGTGGACGCGGCTCGGTTGTTGTTGACTCCGTTGAGTTCGATGGCGCCGGCGCCGATGGGCTGAAAATCAATATCCAAGATGGGCCGGTTAAAGTCAATAATATTATGTCAAGACATTCCGTAGGAAATGGTATCTCAGTGTGGGGCGCCATCACTGCTGAGGTAACAAACTCAAAAATAGAGGATACCGGTTTAGACGCAATATTTTTCGCTGAATCGCTTAACGCAACTGTCAAAAAAAACGTTATTTTAAATGCCGGGCTTTACCAAGGGCCAAATCCGAATTTGGCCGCAATTAATGCGCATAGGACGGTGAGTGCCACTGTGACTGAGAATTTCATAGATCGTGCAGGCTATATAGGAATTCGCGTTTCGGGCGCCGCAAAAGTACAGGGGAATATCCTGCAATCCACATGTTTGAATTTATCTGATTGCGGAGCAATTTATACGTGGCGCCGAAATATTGACGACCTCAGGCCGTTGACCGAGATTTCTGGTAATGTCATTAAAAACGTCGATGGTGATATTAGCGTGAAGAGGTGGCTGAATGATTGGTTTGTGGGTATTTATCTGGATGACTACACTAAAAATGTATCGGTGGATGGGAACATAATTATCAATGCCGGACAAAGTATCTATTTACATAACGCCGAAAATAATTTCGTGAAAAACAATTACTCGGTTGCCTCAAGGGTTTACAATTTAATCATGAAAAATGATAAAAATGCAATCCAGCAAGGTGATTTGTATGCCGGTGGAGATGTCGTCTATATTGGAATGTCATCGCCTTATACTTTCCGTACTCAAAATATTTTTGAATCAAATACAACGGTGAAAACGGGTTGGTCCGTGCAGAATTTCGGCGAATCTTTACAGACTAACGAGACACTCCGGTTTTTGACGGGGTTTAAAAAAGCCGATGGCACATTCCCAGTAACGCCACTGCCAGTAAACTGCGTTAATAAGACGATCGGATCACCAGAGGGCGGGTTAAAAATCGTTTCTGCCGCAGTGTATGCATGCTTGTAGGATTGTTGAAATAAAAGCATCGTATTTCAGTTTTAATTAACGAACCCATGGTTTGATCAATATAGGTCCGGTTCCAGGCGCTGTACTTGTGCCGGGAGCCTGCCTTCGACTTTCCCGCAGCGGTCGCTGATAGCTATTGGCTCAGCGCCGCCGTCGCTCCACAACTTTGGCTACGCCAATCCGAACAGGAAGGCAGCAATGTGGCGTGTCGTCCGCGCCAGCGCCGCGCTGCGTGCGAGAATAGCGCATTCCAAACACGCCGACCGAATCTGTACCGCAGACGGCGGCTGAACCTCTATTCTCGACAAGGCAGTATCAATGCAAATGGACAAAGGACAGCGCGTCAAACTGGCTGACGCATTGAGCGTCGACAGCGGATTTGTGGCGCGGTTGTCGGCAAGCGGCCCTGGCTTGACTATCGATTTCGTTTGCTTCGGCCTCGACGCGGCCGGCCAGCTGTGGCACGACGACTATATGACCTTCTTCAACCAGCCGGCGACGCCCTGCGGCGGCGTGGCCATGGCCGCCGGCGCGCCCGACGCCACCTTCACCTTCGAGCTGGAGCGCCTGCCCGCCGCGGTCGAGCGGCTGGTGCTGGCGGCGGCCATTGACGGCGCCGGCACGATGGGGCAGCTGGAGCATGGCCACGTCCGACTGCTCCAGGATGGGCGGGAAGGCGTTGCGTTCTCCTTCGCCGGCGCCGATTTCAGCGCCGAGCGCGCTTTGATATTGGCGGAAATGTATCGCCTCGACGGCGGCTGGCGCTTCGGCGCGACGGGGCAGGGCTTCAACGGCGGCCTGGACGCGCTGGTGCAGCATTTCGGCGCCGACGTTGGCGCCGCCGTATCGCCCGGCGAGCGGGCGCCGCCGTCCGCGCCGCGCGACGCCGCCGCCATGCTCGACATTCAAATCGCCGCCGACCGCACCATCGGCTACGCGGCAATTCAAAACAACGTCCCGGTGGTGCGCGCCCTCACCCTGCTCAACACGGGCGCGGCGCCGCTGCTCGACGTCGACGTCGAAATCCGCTGCGCGCCCGCGTTCGCGCTCGGCACCCGCCTCAAGTTCGAGCGCTTGATGCCCGGCGAGAGCCGCAAGATGGCGCCGATCGACCTGCAACCGGACCACGCCTACCTGAGCGCCCTCGACGAGTCGGAGCGCGCCGCGATCCAGGTCAGCGCGACGGCGCAGGGCCGGCCGGTGGCGCAGGCCAGCCGCGCCATCGACGTGCTGGCCTACGACCAATGGGCCGGCACGCGCTCGCTGCCGGAACTGCTGGCGGCGTTTTGCATGCCGAATTCACCGGTGGTCGACCAGCTCATCGCCGCCGCCTCGGCGTTGTTGCGCGCGGCCTCAGCCGGCGCGGCCATGAGCGGCTACCAGGCCAAGAACCGCGAAAAAGTCTGGCAGCAGGTGTCGGCCTTGTACAGCACGCTGCTGGCGGAAGACCTGCAGTACGCCAATCCGCCGGCGTCGTTCGGCGCCGACGGCCAGAAAATCCGCACGCCGGAGCGCATCTTCGGCGGCCGGGTCGCCACCTGCCTCGACCTGGCCATGCTGTTCGCCTCCTGCCTGGAGCAGGCCGGCCTGCATCCGGTGGTGTTGTTCAAGGAGGGGCACGCCTGGGTCGGCGTGTGGCTGATCGAAACCTGTTTTCCGACCGCCCTGGTCGACGACGTGCAAACGCTCAGAAAGCGCGTGAGTTCCGGCGAGTTCATCGTCTTCGAAACCACCGGCGTCGCCGGCGGGCAGAAGCCGTCGCTGCGCCAGGCCTGCGCGCGGGGCGCGGAAGAGTTGAAGGAAGCCAGCGCTTTCCTCTACGCGATCGACGTTCGCCGCGCCCGGGAACTGCAGATCCTGCCGCTGCGCTCGCGCTCCGCCAGCGCCGCGCCGCCAACCCCGCTGGCCATCGACGCGGCGCAGGCGATCGAGGACATGCCGGCGCTGCCGCCCTTGGACCCGGTGGTGCCGCCGCTGACGCGGTCCGACATCCCCGACACGCCCGACGGCCGGTTGGCGCGCTGGAAAAGCAAGCTGCTCGATTTAACCCTGCGCAACCGCCTGCTCAACTTCAAACCTGCGAAAACCCATGTGCGGGTAATTTGCCCGGACCCCGGCGCCCTGGAGGACGTGCTGGCCGAAGGCAAGGAGTTCAAAATACGCGCGCTGCCGCCGGTGATGACCGGCAGCGACCACCGCGACGCCGCCGTGTTCGCCGCGCGCACCGGCGCCACGCCGTTCGACGCGCTGGCCGGCGACGCGCTCGGCCGCGGCGAGTTGATCGTCGACGTGCCGGCGGAGGCCCTGGAGGCGCGCCTGCTGGAGATCTTCCGCGCCGCCGGCACCGGGCTGGAAGAGGGCGGCGCCAATACCTTGTTCATGGTGTTCGGCATGCTCGAATGGCAGGAGGACAAGGACGCCGAGGCGCGCCACCTGGCGCCGATATTGCTGATCCCGGTGACCTTGTCGCGCCAGTCGGTGCGCAGCGGCTTCCGCCTGACCCGGCACGACGACGAGGCGCTGGTGAACCCGACGCTGGTGCAGAAGCTGTTGCAGGACTTTGGCTTGAAGCTGCCTTCGTTCGAGGTATTGTCGGGCGACGACAAGGGCATCGACGTCGCCGGCATCCTGCAGATTTTCCGGCTCCAGGTGACCGAGTTGAAGGGGTGGGAGGTCAAGGAGCAGGTACACCTGGGTATTTTCTCGTTCACCAAATTCCTGATGTGGAAGGATTTGCAAAGCCGCCACAAGGCGCTGTTGGAAAACAGCGTCGTCGCGCACCTGATCAACCACCCCGGCAAGGCCTTCGCCGACAACGCCATCGGCTTCGCCCCGGCCACGCTTGACGACACGCACCGGCCGCAAGACCTGTTCGCGCCGCTCCTGTTGGACTCGTCGCAACTGCGGGCGATCTGCGTGGCCGGCGCCGGCACCAACCTGGTCGTCGAAGGCCCGCCGGGCACCGGCAAGAGCCAAACCATCACCAATTTGATCGCGCACCTGCTGGCGACCGGGAAATCGGTGCTGTTCGTGTCCGAAAAAATGGCCGCGCTGGAGGTGGTGCACCGGCGCCTGAACTCCCTGGGGCTGGGCGCGTTCTGCCTGGAGCTGCATTCGTCGAAGGCCAAGAAAAGCAGCGTCTTGAAGCAGCTCGGCGACGCGCTGGAAGCGGCCGGCGCGCGCTCGGTCAAGGACTGGGAGCTGGAGGCCGATCGGCTGGCCGCGCTGCGCCGGGAATTGAACGCGCTGTCCAACGCGCTGCACCGGGTCCATCCCAACGACCTCAGCGTCTACGACGCCATCGGCGTGTGCATCAAGCACGCCGAGCGGCGGCCGGCAACGATGGATTGGCTTGATGCCAACCAGCACAGCCGGGTCGAGCTGGAGGGTTTGCGCGATACCTCGCGGCAGATGGCGGCGTTGGCCGGCCAGCTGTCGCAATTGGGCGCGCATCCGCTGGCGGACATCGCCAACGCCGACTGGACGCCATCCTGGCAGCAGGATGTGCTCGACGCGGCCGCCGCCCTGGCCACGGCGGCCGGCGCCTTGCGGGAGCGGGCGGCGCCGGCCTTGGCGGCGATTGGACTGCCCGACGCCGGACTGTCCTTGCATGAGCTGGGCGCCCTGGACCGGCTGGCCGACGCCTTGCTGCGCGCGCCGCATATGCCACCCGGCGTCGCGCGCGCCGCCCACGATGAAGCGGCGCGCGCGACCTTGGCGCAGTTGCGCCGGCACGGCCTGGCGCGGCACAAGGCATGGGAGTCGCTGGGCGGCGCCTACCGCGAGGAGCTTGCCACGCTAGCCGCCGCGGAACTGACATTGCAATGGGCCGAAGCCGGCGCCGCGTGGTGGCCCAAGAGCTGGTTCGCGAAACGCGCCGTGCTCAACCGCATCCGGTTGTTCAGGAGCGACGCGCAGCGTCCGCGCGAAGACGAGGTCGCGCCCTTGCTGGGGGCGCTGGGGCGGCTGAACGCGGAAGACGCCGCGCTGGCGTCGATGGCGGCGGACGCCGGCGCGCTGCTGCAGGGCGGTTACGCGGCGCATAACACCGACTGGGCCGCGGTCGAAGCGGCCGAAGGCTGGGCCGGCGAATTCGCCGACGCGCTGGTCGGCATGGCCGGCGGCGACGTCGAACGCGCCAGGGCGCTGCGAGAGAAATTACAGTTGTTGGTGACGGAAAACCGCGCCATGCTGAAGCCGGACGGCGCGCTCGGCGCCGCGCTGCTGGCCTACCGCGAAGCCTTGCGGATGTTCACCGGCGACTTGGCCAACGTCGACCGGATAGCCGCGTGCGGCGGCGCCTTGGCGATGGCGCCCGCCGCCGCCGGCGCCATCGCCACGCTGCTGGCGCTGCTGCAAGGCTGGCAGACGGCGGCGCGCCAATTGCAGCCATGGTGCCTATGGCGGCGGGTGCGCGCCAAGGCCATCGGCCAGGGGCTGCACGGCCTGGTGGCCAGTCTGGAGAGCGGCGCCGTCGCCTTGCCGGATATCCCGGAGTTTTTCGAGTACAGCTACCGCAACTGGTGGTTGAGGAAAAGCGTGGACCTGGAAACGGTGCTGTGCACCTTCTCCAGCGCCGACCATGAACGCAAAATCCGCGAATTCCAGGCCGCCGACGCCCGCTTCCAGTTGCTGACGCAGCAGTACGTCGTGGCGCGGCTGGCGGCGCAGGTGCCGTCCAGCGCCGGCATCGCCCCGGGCGCCGATTCCGAAATGGGCAAGCTGCGGCGCGAACTGCAAAAGCAGCGCAAGCATATGCCGATCCGCCAGCTGGTCCAAAGCCTGCCGACCTTGATGGCCAAATTGAAGCCGTGCCTGCTGATGTCGCCGCTGTCGGTGGCGCAGTACCTGGACGCGGCGCACGCGCCGTTCGACGTCGTGGTCTTCGACGAGGCTTCGCAGATACCGGTGTGGGACGCCGTCGGCGTGATCGCGCGCGGGCGCCAGTTGACCTGCGTGGGCGACCCGAAGCAGTTGCCGCCGACGAGTTTCTTCACCCGCCTCGACGACGAGGACGGCGTGGGCGAGGACGATGTGCAGGATCTGGAGAGCATTCTCGACGAGTGCCTGAGCATCGGCATGCCCAAACTAAGCCTGAACTGGCACTATCGCAGCCGCCATGAAAGCCTGATCACCTTCAGCAACGTCACCTATTACGAGAGCCGCCTGGTGACCTTCCCGTCGCCGGCCACCGACGACCGCGGCGTGCGCTTCGAACACGTGCGGGGCGTGTACGACCGCGGTGGCACGCGCACCAACCGGGCCGAGGCGCTGGCCATCGTCAAGGCGATCGAAAACCATTACCTGGACCCGGCGCGATGCGCGCTGAGCCTGGGCGTGGTGACGTTCAACCAGGCCCAACAAAACCTGATTGAGCGCTTGCTCGACGAGCGCCGGCGCGCCTCGGCCGCGCTCGACCAGGCGATCGCGCTGGCGCTGAACGAGCCCTTGTTCATCAAGAACCTGGAAAACGTCCAAGGCGACGAGCGCGACATCATCTACTTCTCGATCACCTACGGGCCGGATGCGACTGGCAAGGTCAACCTCAACTTCGGCCCGCTGAACCTGGAGGGCGGACACCGGCGGCTGAACGTCGCGGTGTCGCGCGCGCGCCAGGGCGTGGTGGTGTTCAGCACCTTGCTGCCGGAGCAGATCGACCTGTCGCGGGTGCGCGCCGCCGGCGTGCGCGACTTGAAAAACTACCTGGAGTTTGCGATTCGCGGGCCGCGCGCCCTGGCCGAACAGGCCGCGCCGGGCGGACTGGAACCGGACGGCCCGTTCGAGCTGGAGGTGATCCGCGTCCTGCGCGAGCAGGGCTGGACCGTGCATGCGCAGGTTGGCGTGTCGGCGTACCGCATCGATATCGGCGTCGTCGATCCGCGCGCGCCGGGCCGCTATCTGCTCGGCGTCGAGTGCGACGGCCGCAACTACCATTCGGGCGCCACCGCGCGCGACCGCGACCGCCTGCGCCAGCACGTGCTGGAAGGTTTGGGCTGGGAACTGCAGCGGATCTGGTCGACCGACTGGTGGTTGGACCCGCGGGAAGCGTCGCGCAAACTGCTGGCGCGCCTGCAGCAGTTGCTGGCGCGGGAAGCGCTCGCGTTGGACGCCGGTGAACCAGTCGCGCCGGCGCATGTCGTTGTGCCGGAGGCCGGCCCGGCCGAACTGCCGCGATATCGGCCGACACCCTTGCCGGCGGGGGAGTCGGGCAGTTTCTACGACGCCGCCTCGAAGCAGACGCTGCGCGATCAGCTGGTGCAGGTCGCCAACGCCGAGGGGCCGGTTGCGCACCACCTGGCGTTCAAGCGCGTCATGCGCGCCTGGGGCTTGTCGCGGACCGGCCGGCGCATCGAGGAGTTGCTGAGCGGGCTTGCGCCGGCGCAGATCGCGCGCACCGGGGACGGGTTTTACTGGCCTAACGGGCTCGACCCGAGCACGTGGGAGGGCTTCCGCCTGCCCGGCGGCGAAGCGGAGTCGAAGCGCCCGATCGAGGAAATTTGCCTGGAGGAGATCGGCAACCTGGCGCTGTTTATCCTGTCGGAGCATGGCAGCACCTCGCGCGACGACCTGGGGCGGTCGGTGTGCCGCATGCTTGGCATGGCGCGCACCACGACCGAGGCGGAGGAGCGCATCGGCCGGGCGCTGGCGCACGGCCGCGCCGGCGCGCGCATCCACATCGACAACGGCGTCGCCGCTAAAAAAGAGGGAATTTCGTAGGTCGGGTTAGCCCAAAGGGCGTATCCCGACAACGTTGGCCTGGAGCCGGCACGGATCGCCCGCGCCAACGTTGTCGGATTACGCGTGCCGCTAATCCGACCTACGCGACCTGCAACGCCAACTCGTGCGGCCCGATAAACCGCTCATGCGTACCATGCCAGCCGCAGGCGAACGCGCCGCCGACGGCGCCGTGGCGCATCGCCAGCTCCAGCGGCGCGCCGCGCAGCCAGGCGGCCAGGAAGGCGGCGACGAAGGAGTCGCCGGCGCCGTTGCTGTCGACGACGGGACGCGGCAGCGGCGCGCACGGGAAGTGCCGCGGCGCTTCATCGCCGCGCGCCAGCAGATAACTACCGCGCTCGCCGGCCATCGCCACCACCGCCCGCGCCCGGCCGTCGCGCACAATCCGCGCCATGACGCCGCCGACCCGCTCGCCCAGCGCCGCCGCGCCGACGAACACCAGCTCCGAGCGCAGCGCGAAGTCGAGGTGGTGCGGGTTCTCGCCGTCCCAGTCGTGCAGGTCGGTCGAGGTGCTCACGCCGAGCGCCTGGGCGTCGTCGTACAGCTCGCGCACCCAGTGCATGATGGAGAGGTGCGCATGGCGCGCCGCGCTCAGGTGCGGCAGGTAGAATTCGCGCGGCATGCGCAACTCGTACGGATGGCGGCCGTCGTACATCGACAGGCGCCGGCCCTGCGGGTCGATCAGGTTGACGCTGCGGCGGGTGCCGCTGTCGTGCACCAGGTGGCTGAAGTCGAGGCCGCGTTCCTGGTAGCGCGCCAGAATCAGTTCGGCCTGGCGGTCGGCGCCGATGAAGTCGATGAACTTGGTGCGCAGTTGCAGCGCCAGACAGCCGAGGGCGACGCCGTTGCCGGTGTGGGCGACGTAGTCGCGGATGGCCGGCACGTGCAGCGAGTCGGCCGCCGGCAGGGTCAGCGAAGGCACTTGCACGATGGTGTCGATGCCGACGCCGCCGACGACCAATACGTCGTGGCTTGTTGTCATGGTGATTGCTCCGTTAGCTTGTCGTAGGTCAGATTAGCGTAGCGTAATCCGACAATGTTGGCCGAAGCGAGACGCAGTGCCGCCGGCTAACCCGACTTATATTTGAGGGCGCGGGCGCCTCGCGTTATGGCGCCGCTTCCAGCAGCAGGGCGCCGTCGGCGCGCAGGCTGACGGCGCCGTCGCGCACCGTCGCCGCGCGGCCGCTGTAGGCGTCGCGCACTTGCGCGCCGTCGGCGAAGACGCCGTGCACCTTCAAGGTCAGCTCGCCGATGGCGTCCGGCGCCACCAGCACGCGGTCGCCCGAGGCCGCGTCGACGCGCGAGAACAGATACGGCTGCTGGCCCAGGCGCTTGTGCGCGCCGCGCGCCAGGGCGAGGTGGCGCGCGCGGAACTGGCCGAGCTTGCGCGCGTGCGCCAGCAGCGCCTCGTCGGGCCGCTCCCAGTTCATGTCGGAGCGGGTGTTCTGCTGGGTGTCGCCGTCCGGCGCGGCGCCGGGCTGGCGGCCGCTTTCGTCGCCGTAGAACAGTTGCACGCCGCCGGGCGCCAGCAGCAGGGCGCTCAGGCCATGGCGCAGGTTCTCGCGCGGGAACAGCAAGGTGTCGTGCGAGGAGATGTAGGACAGGATGTCGTAGCGCGGCCCCTTGCCGAGCAGGCCGGCGTAGCGGCGGTACTCGGCGTCGACGGCGTTCCAGTCGCCGCCGGCGCGGTGCTGGAAGTCGAAGTTGATCATCGAGTCGAAACCGGCGTCGTGCCAGCCGCTGCGCTCGGGGCCGTGGTCCCACGCTTCGCCGGTCATCCAGAACGGCGCGTCGTCGATTTTCTGTTGCGGGTGGCGTTTTTTCCAGTCGGCCAGCGCGGCCGTCGACGCGTTTTTCAGCGCGCGCCAGCTGTCCGGCTCGACGTGCTTGACGGTGTCGCAGCGGAAGCCGTCGACGCCGTATTCGCGCACCCACTCGCTCAGCCATGAGACCAGGTAGCCGCGCACGCTGGTGCCGGGCAGGGCGCGCGCGCCGCTGCCGGCCTTGTTTTGCAGGATGGGCGGCAGGCCGACCGCTGTCGGGCTGTCGGTGCGGAAGTCGGCCAGGTAGGCCAGTTGCATGGTGAAGTCGTCGCCGCCGCCCTCCTGGTAGCCGGGCAGGCCGGCGCGCACCCAGTCGGGCCCCCACCATTGGGCGAAGTCGAAGTTGTTATAGTCGATATAGCCGTGGTAGTCGGCCAGCGTGGCCTTCTCGTGGCCCTTCCACAGCACCGGCACCCGGTATTCGGCCAGGGTGCCGATGTCGGCGTAGCCGGGGTGGTTCATGACGACGTCGAACAACACCCGCACGCCTTGGGCGTGGGCGGTGTCGATCAGCGCGCGCAGTTCGTCTGGCGTGCCCATGTTGGCGTCGAGGCGGGTGTAGTCGAGCGGCCAGTAGCCGTGGTAGGCATAGTGTTTGAAGCTCTGTTTGCCGCCCACCACCCAGCCGTGGATTTGCTCGTACGGCGCGGTGATCCACAGGGCGTTGACGCCCAGCCCGGCGAAGTAGCCGTCGCGCAGCTTTTGCGTCAGGCCGGCCAGGTCGCCGCCGTGGAAGGTGCCGGCCTCGCCGGCGCCGTCCGGGCCGCGGCCGTAGGAGCGGTCGTTGCCGCGGTTGCCGTTGGCGAAGCGGTCGGTGACGGCGAAGTAGACGATCGGGTTGGCCGCGAAGCCGGCGGCCGGGGCCACGGGGGACGCCGAGGCGGCCGGATCGGTCAATCCCGCCAACAGCGCCAGCAACGGCAGCAGGCGCAAGCGGGAGCGGAGGGCGGGGCCGCGTGATGTACGCATGTCAGCCTTTCACGCCGCCGGCGGTGAGGCCGGAGATCATCCATTTTTGCGCCAGCAGGAACACCACCGTGATCGGCAGGCCGGACAGGATGGCGGCCGCGGCGAAGTCGCCCCACAGGTACTTTTGCTCGTACAGGAAGAGCTTGGAGCCGACCGCCAGGGTCAGGTTGTTTTGTTCGTGCAGCAGCACCGAGGCGATCGGGTATTCGATGATGGCGCCGATGAAGGCCAGCAGGAACACCACCATCAGGATCGGCACCGTCATCGGCAGCAGCACGTAGACGAAGGTTTGCCACGGGCTGGCGCCGTCGACCTTGGCCGCCTCCTCGATTTCAACCGGGATGGTTTCGTAGTAGCCCTTGATGGTCCAGATGTGCATGGCGATGCCGCCGGCGTAGGCCAGCACCAGGCTGCCGTGGCTGTCGATGCCGAGCCACGGCACGTAGGCGCCGATGGTGTCGAAGATGGCGTAAATCGCCACCAGCGCCAGCACCGCCGGGAACAGTTGCAGCAGCATCAGCGTGCTCAGGGCCTGCGCCTTGAAGCGGAACCGCATGCGCGCGAAGGCGTAGGCGCAGGTGGTCGACAGCAGCAGCGTGACGGCGGCGGTCATGGTGGCGACCTTGATCGAGTTCCACAGCCACAGCAGCACCGGAAAGTCGGGCTCGACCAGGGCGCCGTTCGGCCCCTGGTAGGACATGCCCAGCGCCAGGCGCCAGTGCTCGAAGCTGATTTCGGCGGGGATCAGGCTGCCCGCGGCGAAATTGCCGGGGCGCAGAGAGATCGACAGTATCATCAGGAAGGGGAACATCACCAGCGCGATCAGCGCGATGACGGCGACGTGCGCGGCGAGGATGCGCCAGCGGTTGGATCGGTCTACTACGATTGCCATGGTGCGCTCCTGTTAAGCTTTGTTCATGCGCGTCAGGCGCATGTTGACCAGCGAGATGGCTGCCACCAGCAGAAAGATGATGGTGGAGATGGCCGCCGCCAGGCCGAAGTTCTGGCCGGAGTCCTCGAACGCGATGCGGTAGGTGTAGGACACCAGCAAGTCGGTGGTGCCGGCCGGCAGCTTGGTGTCGAGGAAGTCGGGGCGGCCGCCGGTCAGCAGGCTGATCAGCACGAAGTTGTTGAAGTTAAAGCCCAGGCTGGCCACCATCAGCGGCGTCAACGGCTTGATGATCAAGGGCATGGTGATCTTGAAGAAGTTCGTCAGCGGGCCGGCGCCGGCCAGCGCCGAGGCTTCGTACAGGTCGGCCGGAATCGCCTTGATCAGGCCCATGCAGACCACCATCATGTAGGGGTAGCCGAGCCAGGTGTTGACGATCAGGATCATGGTCTTGGCCAGCGTGGTGTCGGAAAACCAGGCCGGCTTGATGCCGAAGAGGGCGTCGAGCACCAGGTTGATTTCGCCGAAGTTATTGTTGAACAAGCCCTTGAACACCAGGATGGAGATAAAACCCGGCACCGCGTACGGCAGGAACAGCAGGGTGCGGTAAACGCCGCGGAATTGCAGCGCGTCCCAGTTCAGCAACACGGCCAGCGCCATGCCCAGGCCGGTGGTGGTGACGACGGTGATGGTCGAGAACACCACGGTCCAGACGAAGATGCGCAGGAACGGCTCGCGGAAGGCCTGGTCGGCGAAGATGCGGGCGAAGTTGGCGAAGCCGACGTTGACCTTGAAGCCGGGTTCCAGCGATTCGCCTTCCGGGCTCTGGTAGAAGCCGGTCTGGAAGTTCGGTTTGATCAGCTCGCCCGTGGCGAGCTTTTTCAGGTTGCCGTCCGCGGCGGCGGCGTAGACGTGGGCGATCGGGCCGAACTCGCGCAGGCTGACCATGCGCAGCTCGATCTTGTTGGGCATGACCAGCGTCAGCATTTTCAGCTCGGCTTGCTGCTCGATGACGTCCTTGAGCCCCAGCGGCTGGCCCGGCAGCGGCGTTTGCAGCGGGTCCAGCGGCGCCACGTCGACCTTCAGCGGCACCTTGCGGCGCAGCGCCAGCGGGCCGCTGAGGAACAGTTCATTGGTGTCGGCGCGTTCGAGCTTGATGCGGAACTGCTTGCCGTCGCCGTACAAGGTCATGGCGTAGCCGCCGCTGTCGGTGCGCTGGGTTTCGTCGAGCAGGTACTGGGTCGCGCGTTCGAAGGTCAGCAGGTTCTTCGAACTGAAATTGGTGAAGCCGATCGACACCGTGTAGACCAGCGGCAGCAGGACGAACACCATCACCGCCGCGACGCCTGGGAACAGGTAGCGGTAGGCGTAGGCGCGGCTGGAGGTGAAGATATACCCGGTCAGCGTCAGCGCGCCGAGGCAGATGCAGGCCAGCATGGTCTGGCCGGTGGAGTAGAGCATGAACAGCAGATACAGACCCAGCGCCAGGCTGATTGTCAGTATCGAAGGACCGATAAACTTGCGCACGATTTTTTACCTGTAAAGATGGGGCGGAGTCTGCCCTTAATGGCGTTAAGTTAGCGCGTCGTAGGTCGGATGAGCGGAACGCGTAATCCGACCTACCAAAGCTGGCTAACTTAGTTCACGCTAGTGATGCGCTTGGCGGCGGCGTCCAGGCCTTCTTTCGTGCCTTGGCGGCCCTGGGTGATGTTTTCCAGCGCCGATTTCATCGACGACCAGAAGCGGCCCATTTCCGGATTGTTCGGCATAGGACGGCCCGCTTGCGCGCTTTCCATCGTCGCCTGGATGTTCGCGTTGGTTTTCAGCTCGGCGAACAGGGCCTTGTTGGCGGGCGTGCCCAGCGGGACGTCGGCGTTGATGGTTTTCAGGCCGTCAATCGCCAGCATGTGGTTTTCCAGGAATTCGGTGGCGAGTTCCTTGTTCGGGCTGGCCTTCGAGATCATCGCCCCCAGCACGCCGATGAACGGCGAGGCGGCCTTGCCGCCGACGGTGGGGATGTTGGCGACGCCGAAGTTGATCTTCGACTTGCGCGCGTTGTCCCACGACCACGGGCCGTTGATCATCATCGCCACCTTGCCCTGGTTGAAGCCGGCTTCCATGTCGGCGTAGCCGGCGCCCTTCGGCATCGCGCCGCTGTTGATGAGGTTCATGATGGCGTCGACGCCGGCCGTCGCGCTGGCCGAGTTCACGCCGGTCTTGGCCGCGTCATAGTGGCCGTCGGCCTTCAGGTCGAAGGCGGTGGCGCCGCCCGCCGCCAGCAGCGGCCAGCTGAAGTAGGTGTTGGTGTAGTCCCACAGGATGGCTTTCTTGCCCTTGGCCGCCAGTTTTTTGTCCAGCGCGGCCAATTCCTCGAAGGTTTTCGGCGGGTTCGGCACCAGGTCCTTGTTGTAGACCAGCGAGACCGCCTCGATCGACATCGGGTAGCCCCAGGTCTTGCCGCCGACGGTGAAGGCGGCCCAGGCCAGCGGCAGGATGGCGTTGCGCGCTTCCTTGCTCGGGGTCAAAGGCTGCAGCAGGCCGCTGTCGATCCAGGCGCCGATGCGGTCGTGCGGCCAGACCCAGATGTCCGGGCCCTTGCCGGCGGCGGCGGCTTGCTGGAACTTGGTCGGCGCGTCTTCCGGATGCTCGACGACGACCTTGACGCCGGTTTTCTTGGTGAATTCCTCGCCGACCTTGGCCAGGCCCTTGTAGCCTTTGTCGCCGTTGATCCAGATCAGCAGCGTGCCGGGTTCGCCGGCGTGCGCCAGGCCCATGCCCATGCAGCCCAGGCCGCTCAGCGCGGCGAACATCAGGCTAGTCTTGAATAGCGTGCGTTTTGTGGTCGATACCATGGTTTCGTCTCCGATTGTTTTTTATGTCGAGGCTGTGAAAAAAACGGGTCGAGCGGCGCTCGTTGCATTCAACCCGTCAGAAGAAATTAGCGGCAGGCGCGCCCCTGCTGGTCGAACACGTGCAGCCGCGGCGGCGTCACCGTCAGGAACACCGCCTGGCCCTGGGCCCAGTCGGTTTCCGGATCGGCGCGCACCACCAGCGGCTCGTCGGCGCCGGCCACCGCCACGTACAGGTAGCTGATGTCGCCCAGTTTCTCGACCGCGTGCACGGTGGCGGGGATGCCGCCGGCGTCGTGGCTGGCGCTGATGTGCTCGGGCCGCGCGCCCACCGTCACGGCGCTGCCGGCGGCCAGGGTCTGGCCGATGGCGGCGCTGACGCTGCCGCCGGCGGCGGTGGCGATCACGCAACTGCCGGCGGTGGCGCTTTGCACGGTGCCCTTGAGGAAGTTCATCCGCGGCGAGCCGAGGAAGCCGGCCACGAACAGGTTGTCGGGGTGGTGGTACAACTCCAGCGGCGCGCCGACCTGCTCGATGCGACCGGCGTTGAGCACGACGATGCGGTCGGCCAGCGTCATCGCCTCGACCTGGTCGTGGGTCACGTAGATCATGGTGGCGCCCAGCTCGCGGTGCAGATTGGCCAGTTCGATGCGCATCTGCACGCGCAGCGAGGCGTCCAGGTTCGACAGCGGCTCGTCGAACAGGAACACGTCGGGTTTGCGGACGATGGCGCGGCCGATGGCGACGCGCTGGCGCTGGCCGCCGGACAAGTCCTTCGGCTTGCGTTCGAGCAGCGGCTCGATGCGCAGCACCTGCGCGGCGCGCGCCACCGCCTCCTGGATCTGCGCCTTGTTCATGCCGGCCAGCTTCAGGCCGAAGGCCATGTTCTCGGCCACGCTCATGTGCGGATACAGCGCGTAGCTCTGGAACACCATGGCGATGCCGCGCTTGGCGGGCGGAATCTGGTTCATGCGCACGGCGCCGATGTGCAGGTCGCCGGCGCTGATTTCCTCCAGGCCGCAGATGACGCGCAGCAGGGTCGACTTGCCGCAGCCGGACGGACCGACGAAGACCACCAGTTCGCCGTCCTCGATTTGCAAATCGATGCCGTGCAGGGTCTGCACCTCGCCGTAGGATTTTTTTATGCCCGATAACTTCAGTCCTGCCATGTCTTCCTCGCTGTTCTCGTTCCGGCGCGGCTGGCGCCACGCTCTGTATGGGATTGCTTTTCGCGGCGGCGCTTGTCGGCTTACGCCCCGCGGGCTCACCCGACCTACGTGGAGCGATCTCCGCGGCGCACGGGGCCGCCGATGTTACTTGGCCACCTGCCCAAACCAGCCGCCGTACGCCGGCAGCGCCACGCTGGCGCCCTCGGCCGCGCCGCGCAGGCCGTGGCCGTCGAGCGCCACCGCGCCGGCCGCTTGCGGCCAGTCGAAGCGCACCGCCGCGCCGCCCAGGTTGAAGGCGGCCAGCACGCTGGGCGATCCGGCCAGGTCGCGGCGGAGGGCCAACACCGGCTCCGGCGCGTCGAAGAAGACGATGTCGCCGAGCGCCAACTGGGGCACGCCGCGGCGCCAGGCCAGCACCTTGCGGGCGAACGACAGCGGCGAGTCCGGCCCGTCTTGCTGGTCGACGGCGCGCGCGAGGTGTTGCGGCGGCACCGGCAGCCACGGCGCGGCGCTGCTGAAGCCGGCGTGCGGGCTGCCGGCCTGCCACGGGATCGGCGTGCGGCAACCGTCGCGGCCCTTGAATTCCGGCCAGAAGGTGATGCCGTACGGATCTTGCAGCACCTCGAACGGCAGGTCGGCCTCGGTTAGCGCCAGCTCGTCGCCCTGGTACAGGCAAGGCGTGCCCTTGAGCGCCAGTTGCATCGCCAGCACCACCTTGGCCAGTTCCGGCGAGGCGTCGGCGCCGCCCCAGCGCGTCATCACGCGGGCGCTGTCGTGGTTGCCAACCGACCAGGAGGCCCAGCCGTCGGCGACGCGCGCCTCGAACTGCTCGACCTGGGTGCGGATGTGCGCGGCGGAGAACTCCGACGTCAGCAGGTTGAAACTATAGGCCATGTGCAGCTTGTCGCCGCCGGTGGTGTAGTCGCCCATCACCGCCAGCGAATCGTCGGCGCCGATCTCGCCGATGGCGATGGCGCCGTATTCGTTGAGCAGGCTGCGGATGTTTTGCAGGAAGGGCACGTTTTCCGGCTGGGTCTTGTCGTAGACGTGCGCCTGCATGCCGTACGGGTTGACCGACGACACCATGGTGCTGTCGCGCAGCGCCGCCGGCGGATTGCTGCGCAGCTGCCGGTCGTGGAAGTGGAAATTGCAGGCGTCCAGGCGGAAGCCGTCGACGCCGCGTTCCAGCCAGAAGCGCAGGTTGTCCAGGTGGGCTTGCCGCACCGCCGGCTGGTGGAAGTTCAGGTCGGGCTGGCTGGTCAGAAAATTGTGCAGGTAGAACTGGCCGCGGCGGGCGTCCCATTGCCAGGCCGAACCGCCGAACACCGACAGCCAGTTGTTCGGCGGCGTGCCGTCGGCCTGCTGGTCGGCCCAGACGTACCAGTCCGACTTGGCGTTGTCGCGGCTGCGGCGGCTTTCAACGAACCACGGATGCACGTCGGCCGAGTGCGACAACACCTGGTCGATCATGATTTTCAGTCCCAGCGCGTGGGCGCGCGCGACCAGTCGGTCGAAATCGGCCAGCGTGCCGAACAGCGGGTCGACGTCGCAATAGTCCGACACGTCGTAGCCGAAATCCTTCATCGGCGAGGTAAAGAACGGCGAAATCCAGACGATGTCGACGCCCAGGCCGGCGATGTAGTCGAGCTTGGCGGTGATGCCGGGCAGGTCGCCGACGCCGTCGCCGTTGCTGTCCAAAAAGCTGCGCGGGTAGATTTGATAGATGACGGCGCTGCGCCACCAGTCGGCGGCTGGGGTGGCGGGTGCGGTGGCGGTGCTTGGCGTAGGATTCACTCTGTCAGCGTTTCTATAAAAACTAGCCGGTATGCTTGCCGGATAGTTCGGTTGGTCGGAGGTCGCGCTTCGTAAATAGCCAAAGCGCTTTGGGCATGAATTTAGTATAGTTCAAAGCGCTTTGGAAAGTAAAGATATTTACACGCCATTTTGTTGTGAAACGCGCCGCGGCGTTGTAGGTCGGATGAGGGCGGCGTAATCCGACGCCGAGCCGCTGTCGACGCCGGTCGGTTTACGCCCGATGGGCTAACCCGACCGACGAAAACGCACCCGGCCGGCGTTTCGGCTCGCTTAGTTGCCGGGCGCCGGTCCCGCCGTCTCGCCCGGCAGCAGTACCGGTTGCCACAGTTGCTGCAACTCCGACGCCGGGGTGCCGTCCATTAGCGCGAACAGCATCTCGATCATCTTGGCGCCGGCGCGGCGCGGTTCGGGCTGGTGCACGGTGGTGACGTTGTAGCCGGCCAGCGAATCCTCCATCGCGCCCCAGACGATCAGCGACAGGTCGCGGCCGATGTCGACGCCGGCGTCGAGCAGCGCGCGCACCGCGCCCACGCCCGACATGTGGTTGTCGACGATGACGGCGGTCGGCCGCAGCGTGCGCGCCAGCAGGCGCTGCATGGCCTGGTAGCCGGCGCGGCGGTCGTGCGCGTTGTCGATCAGGTTGTCCGGGTCGACCGCCAGGCCGGCTCGCAGCATCGAGGCCTGGAAACTGTCGACGCGCTGGCGTACGAAGGTCATGTCGGGCGTCGCGCTGATCAGGCCGATGCGCTGGTGGCCCAGCGCCAGCAGGCGCTCGACCGCCAGGCGCATGCCGGCCTCGTTGTCGTAGTCGAACCAGGCGTGCGGCTGGTTCAGCAGGGTGCGCCCGTGGGTGACGAAGGGCAGCCCCTGTTGCGCCAGGTAGGCGATGCGCTCGTCGTAGGGTTTGGTGCGGCCGACCACCAGGCCGTCGACGCGACGCCCGGTGACCATCCGCTCGTAGGAGCGAAATTCGTGCGACGGCGAGGACGGCGCGATGATCATGTCCATGTCCTGCGCCTCGAGCGCCTCCGACATGCCGCCGACGATGTCGATGAACATCGGGTCGGCCAGGTCGTTCGGCTGCAGCGGGTAGATGATGCCGACCACGTTGGTGCGGCCCACGGCCAGGCTGCGCGCCATCGGATTGGGCCGGTAGCCGGCGGCCTTGGCGGCGGCCAGCACCCGTTCGCGGGTGCGTTCGCTCACTTCCGGGTAGCCGTTCAGGGCGCGGCTGACCGTGGTTTCCGAAATTCCGAGGTTTTTGGCGAGATCTTTTAAATTCATGGGCGAAGCGTTAGGGTGATGTCGCCGGCCGGATCGCGCAGCGGTTGCGGGCGGGGGACTGGAGCCGACAGTTTATCCGAAATTTGCCAAAGCTTTCCACATTGCCAATCTGGCAGTGGAGGGAGGCCGGCGCGCGGCGCGGTCGCTGGCGGGGAGGGCGAGCGGCGCGATGGCGCTGTCGCTTGCTGCGGACGAAAAAAACGCGCGGGGGACCGGGGTCGCATCGCTGCGCGCCCCGGGCCGTCGGCCCGCCTCCGCAGACCGGAGCCGGGCGCACCCGCGCCAAAGAAGGATACAACCTAAATCCACTACGTGAAGCCGCCGGGGCGCGGGGCAGCACCCGCGCATCCCTCCGGCGTGTTACCTACTGCAATCGAACGCTGCGCAGCGCCGGCCCGCGAAGGCCGGCCCATTCTATTACCACCAAGCCTCGACCTGGAAACCGAGCGAGCTGCCGCTGGTCTTGCCGCCGAACACGCCGGTGCTCGACAGCGCGTCGCCGGCGCCGGCCGCCGCCTGCGCCGCGTCGTTCCACTTGGCGTAAGTGTAGAAGGCGCGCAGCACCGGACGCGACCAGAAACCGTTGCCGGCCGCCAGTTGCGGGGCGATCGTAAACTTGCTCAGCTTGCGGGTTTTCTGGCCGTCCGGCTTGACCTGGTCGAAGCCGAGTTCGGCGGCCACGCTGTAGTTGTCGGCGAAGTGGTAGACCGGACGCACGCCGGTCGAGGTCCACTTGCTGTGGCTGCCGCCGCTCTTCTTGTCTTCGTAGACGAAGGTGGCCATGCCGGACCAGTCGCCTTTCGGTTGAACCATGATCTGTTCGGTCAGGCGGGTCACCTTGTCGTCCTTGGCGCCACCCAGGTTGATGCCGCCGGTGGTGGCGCCGCTGCCGCTACCGTATTGCAGGGCGACCTTGTTGAAGCCGCCCAGCAAGTTGCCCTGGGTGTGCATGGCGGTCAGCAAGTGGCCCCCGGCGATCGCGGCGGCGCCTTCGGCGTTGCGCTTCTGGTTGATTTGCGCGCCGAAGGTCAGTTCGCCGTCGGGGTTGAGCTTGATGCCGGACAGGCGGATGTCGTGCGCCAGCGCGGTGCGATTGGCGTCGCCGCTGTCGGCGGTGCGCACCACGGCGTAGGCCAGCTTGGCCGCGCCGAGGTCGATGTTTTCAAGGCCGGCGCCCGGACCGCTGTTGTTCCAGAAATAGTAATCGGTGATGTGCACGTCCTGGCGGTCGTAGTAGCGCTTGCCGACCCAGGCCTTGGCGTTGGCCATGGCGCCGGTGCCGATGTGGTCGGCCACCACGTTCAGTTCGCGCCACGATGGCGAAGCCTGTTCCCAGTCCTGGTTTTGCGCCACCGAGAAGGCGAGCAAGGTGTTGACGCGGAAGGTGGTGCCGTTGGCCGCCTTGAACGCTTCGCCGCCGAACTTCAGTTCGCCGTAGGTCTCGCATTCGTTGCCGAGGCGGTATTTCGACGAGGCGCCGGCCAGGCCGAAGCAGGCTTCCTTGCCGCCTTCGCCGCTGGTGCCGAAGCCGGAGCGCACGTAGCCGCCGAAGTCGATCGGCAGGCCAGCTTGCGCGGCCGATGCGCCCAGGGCCAGGGCCAGCGCGGCTGGCAAGGTTTTCATGAAGTGTCTGCTCATTTTTATCTCCGATGGTCTTTTTAAGTTATGGATGGCGTGCGCCACGCTCCGGCCGCGCGCCGTCCCGGTTTCGTACCGGGATCGACGCCTATGCAAGTCAAAGCGCTTTGAATGTAGTCCAAAGCGCTTTGAGTATATTTCAAAGGGCTTTGATAAGTAAAGTTTTTGCTGGACGCTGTGTTGCGCTTTGACTACGCCGGGCGTTTGACGACGCCGCTTTATTGTCGGGTTCGCCTTCTTGAGCCTGCGCAAACGGCCGCTACTATGACTGAATCAAGCGCCGGCGGCGGCGTCCAACCTGGCAGACGCAAGCTTTTGCACGGCGCACTGCGCGCGCATTGATCGACTCTGAAACAGTGGACTTTGAGTAAGGAAGCGCCCGATATGGACACCTATCTGATCACCGGAGGCGCCGGCTTCATCGGCTCCCACCTCGCCGAATCCCTGCTCGGGGACGGCCACGCGGTGATCGTCATCGACGACCTTTCCACCGGCAGCGTGGACAACCTGCGCGCGTTTTGCGCGCACCCGCGTTTCGAGCTGGTGCACGACTCGGTCCTGAACGAGCGGCGCATGGGTGAGCTGGTCGGGCGCGCCGACTTCATCTTCCATTTGGCCGCCGTCGTCGGCGTGGCGCGCGTGCTGGAGAGCCCGATCCGCACGATCCAGAACATCGTCCACGGCACCGACGTGGTGCTGCGGCTGGCCAGCGAGCAAAACAAGGTGGTGTTCGTCGCCTCGACCTCCGAGGTCTACGGCAAGTCGAACCAGTTGCCGTTTAGCGAGGGCGGCGACATGCAGCTCGGCGCCACCAGCAAGGGCCGCTGGTCGTACGCCTGCGCCAAGGCGATCGACGAATTCCTGGCGCTGGCCTACTTCCGCGAGCGCCAGTTGGCGGTGGTGGTGGCGCGCCACTTCAACACGGTCGGGCCGCGCCAGTCGGCGCGCTACGGCATGGTGTTGCCGCGCTTTATAGAGCAGGCGCTGTCCGGGCAGCCGCTGACGGTGCACGGCGACGGCAGCCAGCAGCGCTGTTTCTGCTATGTCGGCGACGTCGTGTGGGCGATCAAGCGCCTGGTGCTGGAGCCGAGCAATTACGGCAAGGTGTTTAACGTCGGCTCCGCCGAGGAGGTCTCGATCCTGCAACTGGCGCAGCGCGTCAAGGCGAAAATCGGCAGCGCCTCCGAGATCAGCTTCGTACCCTACCACCTGGCCTACGACAACAATTTCGAGGACATGCCGCGGCGCATCCCGGACCTGCAGCGCCTGCACGCGGCGCTCGGCTTCCGGCGCCTGGTGCGGCTTGACGAGATCATCGAGCGCATGGCGGAGCACTACCTTGCGCGCGCTTGAAGCGGCGCCCGGCCCGCTGGCGCTGCTGCTGGCGCTGGCCGGCGGCGCGGCCGCCGCGTTGCCGCGGAGCGCCGCGGCCCAGGAGCCGGCCTGGAGCGTCGACGCCGGCACCGAGCCGTCGCGCGTCAGCCTGGGCGCGCGCGACGTCACCTGGTGGAGCAACCGGCTGCAGGCGAGCTACCGGGCGGGGCCGGACCGCGGCTGGTATGCCGCCGCCGAGAGCCAGCACCGCAAGCAGGGCGACGACCTCACCCTCAGCGCCGGCGGCTTCCGCCGCATCGACAACTGGCTGCTGTCGGGCCAGGTCGGCGCCGGCGTGCGGCCGGAGTTCGCGCCGCGCTTCGCGCTTGAGCCGCAGCTGGGGCGCCTGTTCGGCAAGGTCGCGTTGCAGGCCGGTGCCGTGTACCGTTCGTTTCCGCAGTCGCGCGTGAAGATCGGCTCGCTGGCGGCCATCCTCTACCAGGGCGGCAGCGAGTTCGAACTCAAGTTGTCCTATGGCGCCACCGACCCGGTCAGGCACCACATCCGCGTCGCCGCCGTGCGCGCGACCTGGGACGGCGGCGCCGCGTACAGCTACGGCGCCAGCGTCAGCGCCGGGCGCGGCCTGTACGACGCCATCAACGTGCCCGGCGCCGACGCCAGGCGCGGCTTGATCGTCAACGCCAACCTGCGCTACCGCATCGACGCCGGCAGCAGCGTCAGGCTCGACCTGACGCTGGGGCGCGAAGAACCGTCGTTCCGCCAGCGCGCGCTGGGACTGTCATACCGGAGGGCATTTTGAATATCTTGCCGATCGCCGATTTGCTCAAGCACCCGCCGCTGTACGTCGCTGCCTTGCTGAGCGTGGCGCTGCTGTGGCTGACCCTGTCCGGCGCCTGCCTGCTGGGGCGGCGCCGCCACGACCGGCTGGCGGCCGCGCTGGCGCGCTGCGCCAGCGCGCGCCCCGGGCCGGGCGCCGGCGCGAGCGCGCTGGCGGCCTGGAACCTGGGCCTGCTGCGCCTGCTCAGAACACTGCCGCGCGACGCGCTGTACCGGCTGGCCTGCGACGGCGCCCAGCCGGACTGGCTCAAGGACGCGCTGGCCGCCGGCGCGCTAGCGCGCTACGGCGCGCGGCGCCTGCTGCGCGAGGCGGCCGGGCGACAGGGGCGGCGCGGGCGGGGAAACCCGTGGCGCCGCATCGGCGCGCTGCACCTGCTGTGCCAGGTGCGCGCGGCCGGCATGCACGCGCTGCTGTGCGAGGCGCTGGCCCAGCCCGACCGCGCCGTCGCGGCGGCGGCGGTGACACTGTTGGGGACGCTGGGCGACCGCGCCGCCGCCGCCATCCTGGTGGGCGCGCTGCGGCGCAATTGGTACGCGCGCACCTGCCTGGCGGGCCAGCTCGAGCGTTTCCCCGACGACGTCGCCGAGCTGTTGCTGCCGCTACTGGACGACGCCGAGCCGGCGGTGCGGGTGTGGGGCATCCGCTTGCTGGCGCCCCGGCGCGGGCTGGCGCGGCTCGACGCGCGCCTGGCCGCGCACGCCGACGACGCCGACGCCGCCGTGCGCAAGGCGGCGGTGCAAGCCCTGGGCGAGTTGGGCGGGCCGTTGGCGGCAACGGTGGCGAGCCGCCTGGTGGCCGACACCACGGGTTTCGTGCGCGCCCACGCCGCGCGCGCGCTGGGCCGGCTGTTCGACCCGTCGCGGCAAGGCGACGGCGCGCTGGTGGCGCCGCTGCTGGCGGACCGCGACTGGTGGGTGCGGCTGGCCGCGCGCGAGGCGCTGGCGGCGATGGGCAGCGCGGTCTGGCGCGACGTCGCCGCGCAGACGCACTCGGCCGACGCCTTCGCCCGCGACGGCGCCCGCGAGGTGCTCCGCCAGATCGGCGCGGACGCCGCCGCAGCCAGCCGCGGCGGCGCCGCGGTGTTCGCCTTTCCCCCGGCCGGCGCGGCGCCGGCCGGGCGCCGGCAGCAGTTGTCATGAGCGGCGCCGCCTGGCTGCACGGCGCCATCGGACTGGCGGTGGCCGGCAGCCTGGCCTACACGCTGTTGCTGTACGTACTGGTGCTGGCGCTGCTGCTGCTGTCGGCGCGCGAACACCGCCGCGGCGACCGCCTGCGCGGCGGCGGTGGCGACGACGGCACGGCGCCGTCGCGCCTGGCGCTGCCGGTCAGCGTCGTCGCCACCGCCTACAACGAGGAGACCATGGTGCTGGCCTCGGTGCGTTCGCTGCTGGCGCAGGACTACCTGGAATTCGAACTCATCCTCGTCAACGACGGCTCGACCGACCGCACCCTCGAAATCCTGACGCGCGAATACGCGCTGCTGCCGCGCGTCGCGCTGTACCGCAAGCTGCTGCCGAGCCGTATGGTCGGCGACGTTTGCTATACCAGCGCCACGGACAAGCGCCTGACGGTGGTGTGCAAGGAAAACGGCGGCAACAAGGCCGACGCGATGAACTGTGGCATCAACTTCGCGCGCTACCCCTACCTGTGCTCGGTCGACGGCGACACGGTATACCACGGCGACGCGCTGCGCACGGCGATGGCGCCGGTCAAGCTCGCGCCCGACGAGGTGGTCGGCGTGACCAGTTTTTTCGGCATCAGCCGCACCCCGGAGGCGCCCGACCTGGACGGCGCCGGCCTGCGCGCGGCCGAGCAACACTTGCTGAGCTGTTTCCAACACCTCGACCTGATGCGCTCCTTTGTCGCCTTCCGGCTGGGCTGGGCCAGGCTTGGCTGCATGATGTGCAACCCGGGCGGCTTCGCCATCTGGCGCCGCGACGCCGTCGTCGAACTGGGCGGATTTTCCAACGCCTTCAGCTGCGAGGACATTGAACTGACCTTCCGCGTGCATGAAAAATTCCGGCGCGAGGGCCGGCCCTACCGGATCGTCTCCTTGCCCGGGCTGATCGCCCGCACCGAGGGGCCGGACCGGCCGTCCGGGCTGATGCGCCAGCGCGCGCGCTGGCAAAAGGTGGTCCTCGAAGTGGTCTGGCACTACCGCGGCATGCTGCTGCGGCCGCGCTACGGCAGCGTCGGCATGCTGGCGCTGCCGTATTTCGTGCTGTTCGAGGCGCTCGCGCCGCTGGTGCAACTGTTCTCGCTGCTGGCGCTGGCGGCGGCGGCCGCGCTGGGCGTCGTCGACTGGGCGGCCTACGCCGCGCTGCTGGGCGTGACGGCCTTTGCCGGCGCGATTCCGACCACGGTGGCGCTGGCGCTGCACGACGCCGGCTACCGCGACTACCGGCCGCGCGCGCTGCTGCGCATGCTGTTGCTCGGGCCGCTAGACCTGTTGCTGTACCGGCCGTTGATCATACTCGCCGGCCTGCGCGGCACCGTGCAGTTCCTCAAGGGCGACCGCGGCTGGGACAAATTCGCCCGCAACGTGCGCCGGGACGGCGCCGCCGGCGCCCCGGCCGAAGGCAATTGAGGAATGCTGAAACGCCGCGCCCGGCGGCGCCGGCGTTCAGTGGGCCGGATTGGCTGAGCTGGCGCCCGCCGCTTGCCCCGCACCATCGCCGCCGGCACGCCCGTTCATTCACTCCAAAAAGAAATTGACTATCGGAAATAGATTCTCGGTAGAAAAATTTCTCTGAACCAATTCGAAGCGGCCGGCGTCCAAACAAGAGTTTGATCTTTCTCAACAACTCTTGCGGGCCTTCCCATGTCAAAAACCATTCCAACGCTGGCGCTGGCGCTGTTGTCCACCCTTGCCGCCTGCGGCGGCGCGTCGGACCCGGCCGGGGCGCCGGCCGGGCCGGCGCAACTGGCCGCCGCGCAGTCCGCCGCGCAGGCCGCCGCGCAGTCGACCGCGCAGTCCGCCTATTCCGCAGCCGCCTTAGCCGCGCCGCCGGTATCCGAGCCGCAGCAAAGCATCCGCACCGCCGCCTCCAGTGTCGCCGCCGCCGTGCCGCCGGCGGCCCGACGCGCAATGTGGTCCTGGTACGACGCCGACATCGGCACCAGCGCGCGGCAGAGGGCCATGCTCGACTTCGCCACCGACCAGCGGGTCAGCGTCATCTACCTGCACAGCGAATCGCTGCTGACCAGACAGCCGGCGCTGCTGGCCGGCTTCCTCAACCGCGCGGCGGCCTACGGCGTCACGGTCGAGTTGCTGTTCGGCGCATCCGAATGGATGCTCAGCGCCAACCACCAGTACGCGCTCGACCTGGTCGCCAAATCAAACGCCTTTGTGGCCGGGTTGACGGGGGCGCGGCCGGCCGGACTGCACTTCGACATCGAGCCGCACTCGCTGCCGAACTGGAAAACCGACCAGGTCGCCATGGGCCAGCAATTAATCGACCTGTACCAGAAATTGGCGCGGGCCAAGGCGGCCGGCCTGTACCTGCACGCCGACATCGCGCTCGGCTACGAATACCTGACGTTGACGCGCGGCGGCGTCAGCAAGACCTTGTCGCAGTGGCTGATCGACAGCACCGACCGCGTAACCGTAATGTCTTACCGCGACGTCGCGCTGGGCGCCGACGGCATCGTCGCCCACGCCGCCCATCCGATCGCCTACGCCGGCACGCTCGGCAAGCTGGCCGTGGCCGGCGTCGAAACGGCCTGCAACGCCGAGCTGCCGAAGGTCACGTTCTGCGAGGAGGGCCGGCTGGCGCTGGAGGGCCAGCTCGGCAGCGTCGGCGCCTACTTTGGCGGGGCCGCCGGCTTCGGTGGCGTCGCCATCCACGACTACCGCAATTTCAAGGTCCTCAGGTAGGGGACTCGGGCGCAGGCGGGCGAATAAGCTCCATCAAGCCAATTGAAACCTTGCCAATACGGGACGGCCTGGGCGAAAGCGGCTACACTGGGCCGCCGGGCGCGCCGCGTCCGGCGCAATCGACAAGGCGGCAATTCCATGTATCACGGCGAACGCTTCAACAGCATCACCCACAGCGTCGGCGCCGCCCTGGCGGCGGTCGGCGGCGTGCTGCTGATCGTCCTGGCGGCGCGCTCGGGCGACCCGTGGAAAATCGTCAGCTTCAGCATTTACACGGCGATGCTGCTGGTGTTGTACCTCAGCTCGACGCTGTACCACAGCGTGCGCGGCGCCGCCAAGGACGTGCTGCGCCGCTTCGACCACTGCGCGATCTACCTGCTGATCGCCGGCAGCTACACGCCGTTTACGCTGGTCACCTTGCGCGGCCCCTGGGGCTGGTCGCTGTTCGGCGTGGTCTGGGCGCTGGCGCTGGTCGGCATCGCCCAGGAAATTTTCTACGCCAGGGGCGCGCGCGTGCTGTCGCTGGTGATCTATGTGCTGATGGGCTGGCTGGCCGTGGTCGGCGTCAAGCCGCTCATCGCCGGCCTGGGCTGGGACGGCTTCCTGTGGCTCGCCGGCGGCGGCCTGTTTTACACCGTCGGTATCGTCTTTTACGCCACCGACCACAAGGTCCGCCACGGCCACGGCATATGGCACCTGTTCGTCCTCGGCGGCAGCATCTGCCACTACGTCGCCGTGCTGCGCTACGTCGCCTAGCTCAAAGAATGGGTCGTTGAGCTGTTCCGCCAGCAATAAGGCTTGCTAGCGCCGGCGCGACAGCAGCAGGGCGCCCGCGGTCAGCGCGCTCAACAGCAGCGCCACCGGCAGCAGCTGCCCGTGCGGCAGCACCACGGCCAGGCTGCCGACGCCGGTGGCGATCATTTGCAGCGAGAAACCGAACAGGGCGGTGGCGTGGCTGCCTTGGCCTTTGACGGCGTCGAGCGCGGCCGCCATGCTGTTGGGGAACAGCACCGCCTGCCCCAGCGACACCGCGCAATACACCAGCAGGACCAGGGCCAGCAGAACGCCGCCGCCGAGCCGCCCGCTTCCCAGCGCGGCGGCGCCGAGCAGCAGGCCGGCCGCCAGCATCAGTTGCAGGCCGGCGCGCATCAGGCGCGCATAGCCCAGCCTTAGCGCCAGGCGGTTCACCAGCAGCGAGCCGCAAAAATAAGCCAGGCCCAGCAGCAGGCCGGTGTTGCCATACTGGCGGGCGCTCAGTCCCAGTTGGTGCTGGAATAGATACGGTCCGATTTCCTGCAAAAAGATCAGGCCGCCGTAGCCGAGCGCGCCGGCCACCATCGGCCGCAGGAAAGCCGGGTTGCGCAGCACCGCCAGATAGGCCGACACGTGCGATTGCCCCGCCGTCGGGCCGGCGCCGCGCATCGGCGTCAACAACACCAACGCGGTCAGCGCCGCGCTGATGGCGGCGAGCAAGAAAAACTCCGCCTGCCAGCTGGCGTATTGCTGCATCAGACCGCCCAGGAACTGGCCGCCGCCCAGCGCCGACACGAAGGAAAACGACAGATAGGACAGGTTGCGCGCCAGTTGCGCGCCGCTGGCGCCGTCGCGCACCAATATCCGTCCGACGGTGGAGGCGCCGCCGGCGCCGACGCCCTGCAGCAGGCGCGCGACGATGAAGCCGGCGCCGTCGCTGGCGCCGGCCGCGGCCAGGCTGGCCAGGCCGAACAGCGCCAGCGACAGTAATAGCACGGTCTTGCGGCCGAAGCGGTCGGCCGCCGCGCCCCAGAACAGGATGGGCGCGGCGCTGCCGAGGAAATACGCCAGCAGCGACAGCGACGCCTGGTTCGGCGCCAGCCGCAGCGCCTGGGCGATGTCGGGCAGTGACGGCAGGTATAGCGTCACGCCCAGTTGCGTCAGGAACACCAACGCGCAACTGAGGGGGAGGGTGGTGCCGCTACGGTCGGCGGGGCAATACGATTTTACTTGCATGCAGGGGCTTAATCACTGGTCACTGGCGGATCGGGCGGGTGGCGGCCGCGGTGCGGCCGCCTCGGGAAGGACAGGTTTCAGCGCCGATGCCGTTGGCTGGGATTGGCAATGAAAACGGCGCTCAATATACCCGATCGGGCGGCGCCGAATATACGCGCATTGTTGCAACGGCCGCAAACCGGCCCGCGCGCTTGCCCTATAATTCCGTGACATGGCAAGCAAGGATCAAAGTGGACATTAATTCCGACGACCTCAAAACCTTCGTTGCGGTGATTGACAGCGGCACGCTCAGCGCGGCCTCGGTGCGCCTGGGCCAGACCACTTCCGGCGTCAGCCGCGCCCTGTCGCGGCTGGAGCAAAAGCTGGCCACCTCGCTGCTCACGCGCACCACCCGGCGCATGGAACTGACCGAGGAGGGCCAGTTACTGCTGGAACGCGCCCGCGCCATCCTGGCGTCGATGGAGGAGGCCGAGGAAAGCATCCGCATGCGCCGCCAGAGTCCGGCCGGGCGCCTGTGCGTGGACGCGGCCTCGCCGTTCATGCTGCATTGCGTGGTGCCGCACGTGGCCGAGTTCCGCGCGCTGTATCCGGATATCCGGCTTGAGCTGAGCAGCAACGACCGCATCGCCGACCTGATCGAGCACCGCACCGACATCGCCATCCGCATCGGCGCGCTGAGCGACTCGACGCTGCACGCTCGCGCACTCAGCGCCAGTCCGCTGTACGTGCTGGCCAGCCCGGACTACCTGCGCCGCCACGGCGTGCCGGCCACGCCGGAGGAGCTGGCCGGGCACGCGTTGCTGGGCTTTGCCGATTACGAGCTGGGCAACGCCTGGCCGCTGCGCCACCAGTCCGGCAACAGCCTGCAGATCGCGCCGGCGCTGGCCGCCACCAGCGGCGAAACGCTGCGGCAACTGGCGCTGCACGGCCAAGGCATCGTCTGCCTGGCCGACTTCATGACCCGCGACGACCTCGCCGCCGGCCGCCTGGAGAAGGTGCTGGAGCACTGCTATACCGGCTACCGCCAGCAGATCCACGCGCTCTACTACCGCAACACGCAGCTGTCGCAGCGCATTAGCTGCTTCCTGGAGTTTTTGCAGCGCAAGCTCTAAGGCGCCGTTAAGGCAGCACTTCGCTGTGCTGCTCGACCACGGCCGCTTGCACCAGCAAGCCGTTCAGCGCCGCCAGCGGCGAGCACCGTGGCGCGCGCCCGTGCTCGATTGGATCGCCGCCGACAGGCTGGCGCCGCCGGCATATCCTGATGCCGCCAAGTAAAGATTCCGTAGGTCGGATTAGCCCAGCGTAATCCGACGCCGAGCCGCTGCCGACGCCAGTCGGGTTACGCCGTCCCGGCTATTCCGACCTACGACAATCCTTGCCGGCATACCCGGGATAGCGAAAATGCGGATGTGTGCGGCATCGTACAGTCGGGTGCGGTGCCCGGCGCTACGATGGTGGTGCGCGATGGGATGACGGCCCGAAAGAAGCCAGCGTCCCCTCGGCAGGTAAGCCGGTCGCCTCGAGGACCGGCACCAATTTCCCACCAGCGACATGCGCCCGCGCCGCGGTTTAGGAGCTGATCATGACACAGTCAAACCATCCCTCGAAGTACGCCGTACGTGAGTATCTGGAACGCCGTTCGCAAGAAGCCAAACCGCCGCCAACGCCGGCCGAGATCCGCCGCCAGCTGGGTTGGGAGCTGTTGGGCGTGGCGAAAACAGGGCGCTGCCTGCCTTCCTGAACTGGCCCGCGGTCCTCCACCCGGGTTTCCTTTACGCCCGCCGGCGCTGCCGCGCGCCATTCACCGGCGTTGCCGCGCCATTCGCCGAAAAGCGCTGTCGCCGCCCGCCATTCCCGCGTATCGTCACGATCAATCACTCTACCAAGGAGGCATCGTGACGACGAACAAGCCGTATTACCGGCGCAAGCAGCTACTCGGGGGCGCGGCCCTGATCGGCGTGGGTACGCTGTTCCTGCTTGACCGCCTCGACCTGCTCGAACTGGAGCTGCGCCAGCTGTGGCATTATTGGCCGCTCATCCTGGTCGCGCTCGGTGTCAACAAGTTGCTGCCGCCAACCTCGCCCAGGCACATCCTCGGCGGTTTGTGGTTGATTTACTTCGCCGCCTGGTATTACATCTCGTTCGAACAGATGTGGGGTATGTCGTTTGGCGTCACGTGGCCGTTCCTGCTGATCGGCTGGGGTGCCGGGCTGGTGCTCGAACCGCTCTTGAACCGCCACTTCTTCGCCACGGAGTACTTCCATGAAAAATAGACGGCAATTGAACTCGCCCAGCCAAATCCTGCTGGGCGTCGCCGTGATCCTGCTGGGTTTTTTGTTCCTGCTCGATAACCTGGGCTTCATCAACTTCCGCTTCACCTTTCATTTTTGGCCGACCATCCTGATCGTGGCCGGCGTCCTGAAGATCGCGCAAAGCCACACCACTTCCGGCTACGCGGTCGGCGGCGCGATGTTGTTGTTCGGCTTGTTGTTGACGCTCAAGCGCCTCGGCCTGCTGTTCCTGAGTTGGAACACGGTCTGGCCTTTGCTGATCATCGTCCTCGGCGTGTCGCTGGTCTACAAATCACTGGGAGGACGGCGCGCGACGGGCGCCGCCCAAGTCGCGCCGGACGACAAGTTGGCCGAAGCCGAAGCCGAAGCCGAAGCCCAAGCCGAAACCGTTATCGACGGCGCTGCCGGCGGCGACAGCGACAGCCTGATTAACGTCGCCGCCATCCTGGGCGGCTACCACCGGCGTATCACCACGCCGAACTTCCGCGGCGGCGAGATCACCGCCATCATGGGCGGCTGCTCGCTCGACCTGCGCCAGTGCTCGATCCAGGGCGAGGCGGTGCTGACCGTGTTCGCGCTGTGCGGCGGCATCACCATCAAGGTGCCGCCGGACTGGAGCGTCGTCTTGCAGGGCACGCCCATCCTCGGCGGTTTCGAGGAAAAGACCGCGGCGCCGCCGGACCGCTCGAAACGCCTGCTGGTAAAAGGCGCCGCCATCATGGGCGGCCTCGAAGTGCGCAACTAGCCGATGCCGGGGCCGTTATCGAGCCGGCGCGGCGCCGCGCTGTACGCGCTGGTATGCCTGGGGCTGGGGCTGGCGCTGGCCGGCGTGATCGTCGCCGCCGCCGGCGCGCGCTGGCCCAACGCGCTGCTGTTCGCCTTGCCGCTGACGCTGGTGTACGCGGTCGCGGCCGGCTTTTCCGCCTATTATCTGTGCCGCGCCTACCCGCTGAACGGCGCCCGCCCTCTCGGCGTCGTCGGCGTCATGGCGCTTGCCGCGCTGTGCGCCGGCATGCTGTGGAACGCGCTGGCCGAAGCCTGGAACGCGCTGCTGCTGCTGTTCGAGCTGCGTTGGGCCGGCCTCACCCTGACGCCGGCGCTGTCGCTGTTGATGTTCGGCCTGGGCGCGTTGCTGTACGCGCTGGCGCTGGCGGTGCATTTCCTGGCCGTCGAGTTTCTGCGCGCCAGCGCCGCCGAGCAGGGTGAAATGCAGTCGCGCCTGATGGCGCAGGAGGCGCAACTGCGCATGCTGCGCTCGCAAATCGACCCGCACTTCCTGTTCAACAGCCTCAATTCGATCAGCGCGCTGACCTCGATCAACCCGGCCGGCGCCCGCGAGATGACCTTGCAGCTGGCCAGCTTCTACCGCCGCAGCCTGGGCATGGAGGCGCATAAAAAAGTCACGCTTGAGCAGGAAATGGCGCTGGTCCGGCACTTCGTCGCGATCGAACAGATCCGCTTCGGCGAGCGCCTGCGCGTCGAGGAGGCGATCGACGCGGCCGCCGCGGCCTGTCTGGTGCCGCCGATGATCATCCAGCCGCTGCTTGAAAACGCCGTCAAGCACGGCATCTGCAACATGACCGAGGGCGGCGTCATCCGCATCGAGGCGCGCCGGCTCGGCAGCCTGCTGCGCATCAACGTCGTCAACGCCATCGACGCCGACCTGGCGCCGGCGCGCGCCGGCGGCGTCGGCCTGGACAACGTGCGCCAGCGCCTGGCCGGCGCCTACCTGCACGAGGCCAGCATCCATTGGGCGCGGCGCGACAACAGCTTCGGCGTGGAAATCAACATGCCGGCGCAAACCAGCGAGGAATAACTAGTGAAAACCAGCGTGAGGGCAAAACAATGCGCGTAATTATTGTCGACGACGAGGCGCTGGCGCGCGCGGTGCTGCGCGAATTCCTCGGCCGCCACCCGGACATCGACATCGTCGCCGAATGCGCCAACGGTTTCGACGCCGTCACGGCGATCGCCGAGCTGGCGCCGGACCTGGCCTTGCTCGACATCCAGATGCCGCGGCTGGACGGCTTCGAGGTGGCCGAGCTGGCCGCCGGCAAGACCCGCTTCATCTTCGTCACCGCCTACGACCAATACGCGCTCAAGGCCTTCGACTGCCACGCGCTCGACTACCTGCTCAAGCCCGTCAGCCAGCAGCGCCTCGACCAGGCGCTGGCGCGCGCCCGCGACAGCGTCGTCGCCGACGGCGCCCTCGGGCGCGTGCTGCGCGAGGCGGCGGCGCAACGCCAGCCGCTGGCCCGTCTGCTGATCCGCGACGGCGCCAAGGTCCACGTCGTCGCCTGCGACAAAATAGACTATATCGAGGCGCAGGACGACTACGTGCAAATCCGTTCGGAGGGCAAGTCCTACCTGAAAAGCCAGCCGCTGAGCGAGCTCGAAAGCCAGCTCGACCCGGCCGGCTTCGTGCGCATCCACCGTTCCTACCTGCTCAACATCGCCTGCGTCAGCCGCATCGAGCAAGCCACCAAGGACAGCCACGTGGCGGTGCTGAAGGACGGCGCCAGGCTGCCGGTCAGTAAAAGCGGCCACCAAAAGCTGAAGCGCCTGCTGCCGTAGCGTGACCACACTGAATAAAGTTGGTCGAGGGCGCGACGGACGTCCGTTAAGACCCGCGCTTTAGTGAACTTCTTTCAGGCCACGCTTTCGCAATACAAAGTTCATAACTTGAGGCATCCATGGGCTGTTCTCAATAAACCCTTGCATTAATGCCTTTTGGGCAACAGGTGAAAGTAATGCGCTACTGTATTTCCGATAGACAGGATCGCCAAGGAGGTTTTCTAGCTTTGCTAACTCGGCTTCTGAAAACGAGCCCAGCAATTTTTTGTAGGCTGCAAACACTGGATTTCCGGGCTCGCTCATACCCGTAATTATGGCGTCGTTCAGCTCCTCAATTATCTCATTCCATTGCGTTTCCTTCAGGTTGGGATTGGTCTGACGAACAAATTGCAGGGTGGATGCTATAACCGGAAGATTCTCGGCGCTTATTGCCGAGATCAGCTGAGATTTTATGATGCGTGCAATTAAGGCGTCAGGGTCTTGATTTCCGGCAGTTGCACTATGACAAGTTGGAGATGTAAAGAGGAAAGAGACAGCCAAGGTGGTGAACAAGGTGCGGTAAGATTTCATGGCTATTTCAATGTTGAATTGTGGTAATGCTCTACCAGAGGATGAGACTGTAATTGCTGCTTTTGGCCGCTTGCAGAGGCCGGTGGTGGCTTAGGTTTGTCGTACTTTCTTAGTTCTTCCGTAGCACGATGTGCGTTGCGGATTCGGTTGGCACGTGCTCGGTGCAATGAAATCCTAGACTTGGCAGGTCAAGTCCTGCGAACAATGATTCACCCGATCCGAGCAATACCGGGGAGATTGCCAGATGCATCTCGTCGATCAAGCCGGCGCGCAGATATTCGCGAATAGTCGCCACGCCACCCCCGAGACGCACATCCTTGCCGTTTGCCGCTCGGCGGGCTTGAGCGTAAGCGGACTCGATGCCGTCGGTGACGAAATAAAAGGTAGTGCCACCTTTCATCTCCAGCGGCGCGCGGGGATGATGGGTTAACACGAACACGGGGGCATGATACGGAGGTTCCTCTCCCCACCAGCCTTTCCACTCGTCGTCTGGCCATGGCCCGCGGATTGGACCGAACATGTTCCGGCCCAGAATCCAGGCGCCGATGTTCGCAAAGCCGCGGGCGGCAAAATCTTCGTCTGGACCGTCTACGCCTTTGCTTTCGTCTCCCATCATGCGTTGGAAAGTGCGAGTGCCGCGGAACCACTGGTGCAGCGCCTGCGCGTGCTCACCCATTGGATTTTCCAGGCTCTGGTTCCTGCCTGCGCCAAAGCCATCGAGCGATATGGTGAAGCTTTTTACCTTTAGTTCGGACATCATATCTCCTTGTAATCTGCGTCCAGATTCCTCTACTCTACACGAACGGTCCGGGCCGAGCCGGGCCTGGGAGCGCGTCGCCGGCGGGCGCGGCATTCATCCATCCAGCGCCACATGCCACCAGGCCGGCAGCAGGCGCCTGACCTCGGGCCGGGCGAAGCGGTCGTCGATCAGGTACACCACGCCGCGGTCGGACTCGCTGCGGATCACGCGCCCGGCCGCCTGCACCACCTTTTGTATGCCCGGATATAAATAGGTGTAGTCGTAGCCGGCGCCGAACACCGCCGCCATGCGCTGGCGTATTTGTTCGTTCACCGGGTTGATTTGCGGCAGGCCTAGGGTGGCGATGAAGGCGCCGATCAGGCGCGCGCTGGGCAGGTCGATGCCTTCGCCGAAGGAGCCGCCCAGCACCGCGAAGCCGATGCCGCGGCCGTCGGCGCGAAAGCGCGCCAGGAACTGCGCGCGGCCCGCTTCGTCCATGCGCCGTTCCTGGCGCCACAGCGGCACGTCCGGGTGGCGCTCCGCGAACAGCGCGGCGACCTGTTCCATGTAGTCGAAACTGCTGAAAAACGCCAGGTAGTTGCCCGGCTGTTCGGCGTACTGGCGCGCCATCAGCGCGACGATGGGTGCGAGCGAGGCGGCGCGGTGCTGGTAGCGCGTCGATATCGCGCCGACCACGCGCACCGCCAACTGCCCGGCGTCGAACGGCGAGTCGACGTCGACCCAGGCCGTGTCGCCGGGCATGCCGAGCGTGTCGCTGTAATAATTCCACGGACTCAGCGTGGCCGAGAACAGCGCGCTGCTGCGGCAGGCGCCGAAGCGCTGCTTGAGGAAGGGCGCCGGGATGATGTTGCGGATGCACAGCAGCGTGCCGCCGGCCTCCTTGCTGGCGTCGAACAGCGAATGCTCGCCGAAGGACTCGCTCAGGCGCGTGAACAGCAGCGCGTCGAAATAAAAGCGCTGCAGCTCGGCGTCGACGGCGCGCGGGTGCTCGGCGAAGTAGTCGCCGATGGCGCCGCTGGCGCCTTGCAGCGCGTCGAGGAATTTCTCCGGGATGGCGTCGTAGACCCGGTATTCGGGGTTGGGCAGCTCCTGCTGCGCCTTCTCCAGCTGCGTCCATTGCCGGCCCAGCCGCGCCAACGGCTTCTTCAAGGCCTCGGGCGCGCCCTTGCGCAGCGCCTTCAAGGCGGCGTGGCGCAACTCCGCCGAGTACATCTTGCGCGCCCGCGACACCATGTTGTGGGCCTCGTCGACCAGCACGTTGACCTTCCAGTCGTTGGCCACGGTCAGGCTGTACAGCATGGCGCTGATGTCGAAGTAGTAGTTATAGTCGCCGACGACGACGTCGGCCCAGCGCGCCAGCTCGGCGGCCAGGTAGTACGGGCAGACCTGGTGCGCCAGCGCGACGTCGCGCACGCTCGCCTTGTCGAGGATGTCGGCCCGCAGCGCCGCCGCGCGCGCCGCCGGCAGCCGGTCGTAGAAGCCGCGCGCCAGCGGGCAGGAGTCGCCGTGGCAGGCCTTGTCGGGATGCTCGCAGGCGCTGGTCTTGGCGCTCAGCTCCAGCACCCGCAACGGCAACGCGCCGGCGTGGCGCTTGATGGTGGCGCAGGCGTCCAGCGCCAGTTGCCGCCCGGACGTCTTGGCGGCCAGGAAAAATACCTTGTCGAGGCCGTGTTCGGCGCTGGCCTTGAGCATCGGGAACAAACTGCCGACGGTCTTGCCGATGCCGGTCGGCGCCTGCGCCAGCAGCGCGCAGGAGCGGCTGCTGGCCTTGTACATGGCCTCGGGGGGGGGGGGGGGGGGGGGGGGGGGGGGGGGGGGGGGGGGGGGGGGGGGGGGGGGGTGGGGGGGGGGAGGGTGGGGGGGGGGGGGGGGGCGCTATTTACCAAAATA
>NZ_JBJXIB010000055.1:0-37283 GCF_046115965.1 Janthinobacterium sp. CG_23.3
CTGAACCATGCGCGTCTACCAATTCCGCCACGTGGGCACTGTTACTGCTTACTGCCGCGCTGCGTGTTCTGCAGCGACGGACAGAATCATAAGGGCTGGGGGCAGTTTGGTCAACGGCAATTTGTGCTTTTGTGCAAGAAAGTTGTGCGTCGCGCGCCAGTGCCAAGAAGCGGCCGCCGTGGCGTTGGCGCCGGGAAAAATCGCGCCGCAATGAAAAACGCCGCAAACTCGTGAAAGTTTGCGGCGTTCTCTTTGCTGCTTATCCGGTAGATGGTGCCCACGGAGGGACTCGAACCCCCACACCTTACGGCACATGGACCTGAACCATGCGCGTCTACCAATTCCGCCACGTGGGCACTGTTACTGCTTACTGCCGCGCTGCGTGTTCTGCAGCGACGGACAGAATCATAAGGGCTGGAAGCCGATCCGACAAGGGTGATTTGCTTTTTTTGCCGGGAAAGATGCGATTTTCCCGCCAGCAGGGGAGGAAGGGTCGGAAACCACCGATTCCACATGTCGTGGCTCGGCGGCCGGGGAATCTGTCGGCGCAATGGAAAAACGCCGCAAAACTCGTGAAAGTTTGCGGCGTTCTCTTTACTGCGTATCCGGTAGGTGGTGCCCACGGAGGGACTCGAACCCCCACACCTTACGGCACATGGACCTGAACCATGCGCGTCTACCAATTCCGCCACGTGGGCACTGTTACTGCAACTTCTGCTATTATACGGTCTTGGAGAGTTTTGCGCCAGATGAACTTTCGTTCCATACTGCACATCCACTCTAGTACCGCTTTCCCGTCGCTGGCATTCTTTTTCAAGTTTGCCGCTGCGAGAGACCAAGATTATAGATGAATTCCGGCGGATGTCAAATGCCTGCCAAATCTTTTTAAAATACCCTCATGCGTTAGGTAAACCGCGCCGTCCTCCGGTACACTACGGGCTATCACCGTGTCAATATTGACGGTGATTTCATCGGCCGTTACCCCGTTTGATCACTGTCAATAATAACTATAGAAATACTTTTGAGCCAAAATACCCACACCATCCCCAGCCGGGAGGAAATTCTCGGCATATTCCGCAGTGTTAATGCGCCGTTAGACCCGCAGGCACTTGCGCAGTCGCTGGAAGTGCACGCCGATTCCTTGGACGTGCTGGTTCGTCGCCTGAAGGCGATGGAACGCGACGGCCAATTGAAATCCGATCCCACCGGCGTGTTCGTGCTGGCCGACCAGGGCGGCTTCGTCGCCGGTCGCGTCAGCGCGCACCGCGACGGTTTCGGTTTCGTCATCCCCGATGACGCCAGCGCCGACCTGTTCCTGTCCGAAAAGGAAATGCAGAAAGTGCTGCACGGCGACAAGGTCATGGCGCGCGTCACCGGCACCGACCGCCGCGGCCGCCCCGAGGGCACCATCGTCGAAGTCGTCAGCCGCGCCAACAGCCATGTCATCGGCCGCCTGCTGAACGACAACGGCGTCTGGGTCGTCGCACCGGAAGACAAGCGCATCGGCCAGGACATCCGCGTCGAGGGTTCGCCCGGCAAGGCCAAGGCCGGCCAGATCGTCAGCGTCGAGCTGACCGAGCAGCCGTCCCGCTTCAAGCAGCCGGTCGGGCGCATCGTTGAAGTGCTGGGCGCGCTCGACGACCCCGGTATGGAAATCGAAATCGCCGTGCGCAAGTTCGGCGTGCCGCACATCTTCTCGAGCGCCGCGCTGAAGCAGGCCGCCAAGCTGCCGAGCCAGGTGCGCGACGAGGACATCGACCTGGGCTCGCGCGTCGACTTGCGCGACGTGCCGATGGTCACCATCGACGGCGAAGACGCCCGCGACTTCGACGACGCCGTGTATTGCGAGCCGGTCAAGGTCGGCCGCAGCAACTGCTTCCGCCTGATCGTCGCCATCGCCGACGTCAGCCATTACGTCAAGCCGAACGACGCGCTCGACGTCGACGCGATCGAACGCAGCACCTCGGTGTATTTCCCGCGCCGCGTGATTCCGATGCTGCCGGAAAAACTGTCGAACGGCCTGTGCTCGCTGAACCCGGCGGTCGACCGTCTGACGCTGGTGTGCGACGCCGTCGTCACCGACAAGGGCGACATCAAGGCCTACCAGTTCTACCCGGCCGTGATCCACTCGGCCGCGCGCCTGACGTACACGGAAGTGGCCGAAATCCTCGGCAACACCAACGGTCCCGAAGCGGAAAACCGCGCCGACATCGTGCCGCACCTGCAGAACCTGAACGACGTCTACCGCGCCCTGTTGAAGGCGCGCAGCGTCCGCGGCGCGATTGATTTCGAGACCACCGAAACCTATATCGTTTGCAACAGCGCCGGCAAGATCGAAAAAATCATTCCGCGCACCCGCAACGAAGCGCACAAGATCATTGAAGAGTGCATGCTGGCGGCCAACGTCTGCGCCGCCGATTTGCTGCTGCGCCACAAGCATCCGGGCACCTACCGCATCCACGCCAGCCCGACGAAAGAAAAGCTGACCCAGGTGCGCACCTTCCTCAAGCAGGTCGGCCTGACCCTGACCGGCGGCGACACGCCGGCCGCGTCGGACTACGCCACGCTGATGAAGCAGGTCAAGGAACGTCCGGACGCGGCGCTGCTGCAAACCATGCTGCTGCGCTCGATGCAGCAAGCGGTCTACAGCCCGGACAACATCGGCCACTTCGGCCTGGCGTACGAGGCGTATGCCCACTTCACCAGCCCGATCCGCCGCTACCCCGACTTGCTGACGCACCGCGCCATCAAGGCGATCCTGCAAGGCAAGCGCTACGAGCCGAAGCTCGCCGACACCACCGTGCTCAACACCAACGTGTCGAACGCGACGCGCAAGCAGCAAGCCAAGGACAAGGCCGAGGGCAAGCAAAAGCAAGCCGCCGACCTGACCGTCTGGGACGCGCTGGGCGTGCATTGCTCGGCCAACGAGCGGCGCGCCGACGAAGCCTCGCGCGACGTCGAAGCCTGGCTGAAGTGCTACTTCATGCAGGACAAGCTGGGCGAGGAATTCACCGGCATGATTACCGGCGTGACCACCTTCGGCATCTTCGTCCAGCTCGACCAGTTGTTCGTCGAGGGCCTGGTGCATGTCACCGAACTAGGCACCGACTACTTCCAGTACGACGACGCGCGCCATGAACTGCGCGGCGAACGCACCGGCAAGCGCTACCAGCTGACCGACCGCGTCACCGTGCAAGTGGCGCGGGTCGACCTGGAAACGCGCAAGATCGACCTGCGCCTGGTGTCCGAACCGGGCACCGAGGAAGAAGAGGCGCCAGGCGACAAGGCCGGCAAAAAAGGCGGCCGCAACGCCAAGAGCATGGTGAAACCGGGTCCGACGACCCAGTCGCGCCATGAAATCAAGGCCAGCGACAGCGGACGCGGCGCCAACGCCAAGCCCGCCGCCAAGCGTTCCAGGGCCAGCGCCGCGGCGCCAGCCCCGGCTCCGGCCGCGCCACGTACAGCAAAAACTGTTTCAAAATCCAGCAAGAAGAAGCGATAACAAATGAAGAATAAAATGATTTTCGGGTTCCACGCCGTGACCTCGCGTCTGCGGCATGAGGCCTCGTCGGTGGAAGAGATTTTTGTCGATGCGAGCCGGGTTGACCGGCGCATGCAAGACATGGTCGCCGCCGCCAAGGCCGCCGGCGTGCGCGTCATGCCGGTGGACTCTTCCCGCCTCGACAAAATTGTCGGCACCCGCCGCCACCAGGGCGTGATCGCCTTCGCCTCCGAACTGGCGCTGGCGCGCAACCTCGACGAGCTGCTCGACGCCATCGACGGCCCGCCGCTGCTGCTGGTACTCGACGGCATCACCGATCCGCACAACCTGGGCGCCTGCCTGCGCGTGGCCGACGGCGTCGGCGCGCACGCGGTCATCGTGCCGAAGGACCGCGCGGTCGGCTTGAACGCCACCGCCGCCAAGGTCGCCAGCGGCGCCGCCGAGACCGTTCCGTACATCACGGTGACGAACCTGGCGCGCACCATGCGCGAACTGAAAGAGCGCGACATTTGGCTCATCGGCATGTCCGACGACGGCGACAAGGGCCTGTATGAAGGCGACTTCAGCGGCCCGACCGCCCTGGTTATGGGCTCGGAAGGCGAGGGCATGCGCCGCCTGACCCGCGACACCTGCGACATGCTGGTCAGCATTCCGATGTTCGGTTCGGTCGAAAGCCTGAACGTGTCGGTCGCCGCCGGCGTCTGTTTGTACGAAGCGCGCCGCCAGCGCCTGGCCAAGGAAGCCGCCTAACCGCGTTTTCAGGCAGGGCGCCGGAGACGGCAAAAAAACCAATGGCAAAGAGCCGGGGTCTGACCCCGGCCTCACGCCCTTGGTTTTTTTTACGTCCCCCAACCCTGCAAGCCCCGGCTGAATAAGCTACCATCAGCGTCCCAACCCCCACCTCAAGCCCTATGTTCCACAACCTGCGTGAAGACATCAACAGCATCATCGAACGTGATCCCGCCGCCCGCAACGCCTGGGAGGTGCTGACCTGTTATCCGGGCCTGCAGGCGATCGTGATGCACCGCTGGGCGCGCTGGTGCTGGACCCGCCGCATGAAATGGGGCGGCCGTTTTATTTCCTACCTGGCGCGCATCGTCACCGGCATTGAAATCCACCCCGGCGCGAGCATCGGCCGGCGCGTCTTCATCGACCACGGCTTCGGCGTCGTCATCGGCGAGACCGCCGTGGTCGGCGACGACTGCACCATCTACCAGGGCGTGACGCTGGGCGGCACCTCGCTGCACACCGGCACCAAGCGCCACCCGACGCTGGAACGCGGCGTCATCGTCGGCGCCGGCGCCAAGGTGCTGGGCGGCTTCACGGTCGGCGAATACGGCAAGGTCGGCTCCAACGCCGTGCTGTTGAAGCCGGTGCCGCCCGGCGCGACCGCGGTCGGCAACCCGGCCCACATCGTGCAAAAAGACGCCGCGCGCGAGGGCGCCAGCGCGCACCTGTTCTCGGCCTACGGCGTGACGCCGAACGGCGACGACCCGCTGTCGAAGGCGCTGCACGGCTTGATCAACCACGCCGTCACGCAAGAACAGCAGATCGAACGCATCGTCGCCACGCTGAAGGCGGCCGGGATAGCCTGTCAGTCGCTGCAAGAGTGTGATAAATTCGACTCGGTGCAATTGAACAAGTTAGTCGACTAAGGAAGCGCACATGAATATTGAATTAACGGCGGGAGAAAAAGGGTCCGACAACGCGGCGTTGCTCGACGCGTTTGAAATCCGCGTGTTGGCCGTGCTGGCCGAAAAAGAAGCGCTGACGCCGGATAACTATCCGCTGTCGCTGAACGCCATCACCAACGGCTGCAACCAGCTGTCGAGCCGCGACCCGGTCATGGCCTTATCCGAGGAAACCGTCTACGACGTGCTGCAACGCCTGATGCAGCGCAAGTTCGTCAACGGCATTACCCAGGCCGGCGCCCGCACCACCAAGTACGAACACCGCATGCGCATCAAATGGTCGCTGGAGCAGGAAAAGCTGGCGATCCTGACGATCCTGATGCTGCGCGGGTTGCAAACGGCCGGCGAAATCCGCACCCGCAGCGGCCGTTTGCACGAGTTCAAATCGGTCGCCGACGTCGAACTCGGCCTGCAATTCCTGATCGATAAATACCCGCCGCTGGTGGCGCGGCTGGATCGCGCGCCCGGCACCAAGGAGCCGCGCTACGGCCAGTTGCTGTCGGGCGAGGAAGCGCTGGCGCGGCAGGAAACGGCGTCCGGCTTCGCCGGCAGCGTGTCGGCGCCGCAGCAGGGCAGCCGGGTGGCCCAGCTGGAAGAGGAGGTGCAGCGTCTGCGCCTGGACTTCGACGGCCTGGCCGCGCAATTCGAGGCGTTCAAGCGGCAGTTCGAATAGCCCGGAGACCGGGGCGCGGCAACGCGCCCCGGCCGTCGCCGCGTCGCGCGCGGGTATGGCTCACGACTTCAATACGGTAATGTTGCCGTCCGCTTCCAAAAATAGACATTTCATTTCTTCCAGCGAGCAATCATTTTCCCGCAGCGCTTCCTCCACGTCCCCCTTGGAGATACGGCACTTCTTCACCACGTCGTCGAATATCTTGCCGTCGCGGCCCAGTAAGGTCGCCGTCCCTTCTATCAGGTCGGAGATCTTGCGGTTGCGCGAGGTGGCGAAGGCAATGCCGACATTGAGCGATATCAAGGTTGCCGCGACGATCAAGCCGCCGGGCACCGACTGGTCGCCCCCGGAGAGCGAATTCGACACCGACTCGCTCAGCAGCATTACCACCAGCAAATCGAACGGCGTGAACTGGCCCACGGTGCGCTTGCCGGACACCCGCACCAACACCAGCAGCACGCAATATATGATCGTGCCGCGCAGAATGAATTCCCACCAGGGAAGATCCATCTCAAACATGTTTTGTCCTTCGAAGTAATGATAATCAACTCTTATACGGTGGCGCCGGAAAACGCGCCGCACAGTTGCCGTGTCGGCTGCCTATTTGTGGAAGACGCCAATGCAAAACGCCCCGGCGGGCAGGGCGTTTTGTTCGCTGCGTCAAACTACCGGCTTAGCATTCCGCGCGCGACTGGCGCAGCTTGATGGCGGCGTAGATCATCGCCGCGCCGGCGGCGGCGCCGATCCACACGCTGACGCCGCCCAGCGTGGCCCAGGAGTAACTGAGCAGGTCGGCCGACGTGAGCGCGTTGGCGCCCGACTCCGACATCGCCTGGCGCTGCGTCCGGTCGAACAGGAACCAGTAGCCCGGCACCACGCCGAGCAGGAGGCGGCCGATGACGTCTTCCATGAACCACTCGGTGTTCAGCATCAGGTTGAAGCTCTTGTTGGCCCAGACCGCCAGCAGCACCGTCAGCGCCGGCAGGCCCAGCGCCCACAGCAGCACCTTCGAGCGCGCCCAGGCCGACACCATCAACAGCCAGCCCACCGTCGGCAGCGCCCACAGCGCGTACACCGGCAGCAGCGCGGCGATGCGCAGCGGCGTCAGATACAAATCCGGCGTCGCCAGCAGTTGCCCGAAGACGTTGACGCCGTTGGCCGCCAGCAGCGCGCACAGCATCATCAGCAGTAGTAGCGAAGTCAGCGTGCCGACCGCGACGACGATGGCGGGGGCGACGGCCAGCGCCATGCCGGCCTTCGACAGCACCGTCATCGCGTCCGACACCGGCAGCGATTTCCAGAACAGCAGGCTGCGGTCGCGCCGTTCGTCGTAGAGCGCGCCGAGGCAGTAGAAAAACACCAGCGCGCCCAGCGTCAGGAAGAGCGGCGACGCGGCGGTCATGTAGGTGTTGGCCATCAGCCTGGCGGTCTGGCTCAGGTCCCTGTTGCCGAGGGCGTCGCCGACGACGTGGCTGACGGAGCCGCTGCTGCCGTTCACCGTCAGCGTCGCGTGCAGGCCGTCGCCGGTCAGCGCGAACAGCAGCATGGTCGCGGCGAGCAGCGCCATGACGGCGCCTTCCACCACCGGGGTCCAGAACAGCATGCCCTTGTGCTCCCACATTTCGCGCTTGACCAGCCATTGCATGGTTTTCATTCGTACGTTCCTTTCATGGTTGCGACAAACAGATCGGCGACGCTGGGCGTGCGGATCTCGCCGAAGACGGCCAGCTGTTCGCGGCTGGCGCCGTCGAACAGCATCACCGACTTGCCGAACACGGTGCGCTGGCTCAGCGGTTGCAAGGCGCTGGCGGCGCCGGTGTATTGCGGCTCGACCATGACTTCGGTGTAGCGCTCGCCGACTTCGTCCATCGACGCCGACAGCGTGATCTTGCCGTCGCGGATGAACATCAGGTCGGTCAGGATGTGCTCGACCTCCTCGATCTGGTGGGTCGTGATGAGGATGGTTTTGTCCTCGTCGAAATAGTCCTCCAGCAGGTTTTGGTAGAACTGCTTGCGGTACAGGATGTCCAGGCCCAGCGTCGGCTCGTCGAGCACCAGCAGCCTGGCGTCGATCGCCATCACCAGCGCCAGGTGCAGTTGCACCACCATGCCCTTGGACATGGCCTTGACCTTCATCTTCGGCGACAGCTTGGTGTGCGCCAGGTAGCGCTCGGCCTTGCTGCGGTCGAAGCGCGGGTGCACGCCGGCGACGAAGTCGATGGCCTCGCCGACGCGCAACCACTGCGGCAGGATGGCCACGTCGGCGATGAAACAGACGTCCGCCATCAACTTGTCGCGGCTGGCGCGCGGGTCCAGGCCGAGCACCGTCAATTCGCCCTCGAACGAGGTCAGGCCGAGGATGGCCTTGAGGGTGGTGGTCTTGCCGGAGCCGTTCGGGCCGATCAGGCCGACGACGCGCCCGGGCGCGATGTCGAAGCTGACGTTGTCGAGCGCCGCCTGCTTGCCGTAGCGCTTGCTCAAGCCCCGGGCGCGGATGACGGGGCCGGTGCTTGGCTCGATGGCGGCGCTCATAACCGGCCTCCCGGCTGGGCGGCGCGCAGCAACTGGTCGACGTCGAGGCCGAGGCGGCGGATGCGTTCGAGCATGGCCGGCCACTCTTCGCGGATGAAACGGTCGCGCTCGCTGGCCAGCAGTTTGTCGCGGGCTCCCTCTGTTACATACATACCTAGTCCCCTTCGTTTTTCCACCAGCACCTCGTCGACCAGCTCCTGGTAGGCGCGCGAGACGGTGATGGGATTGAGTTGATAGTCGGCCGCGACCTGGCGCACCGACGGAAGCGCGTCGCCGGGCTTGAGCAGGCCGTCGAGCAGCATGCCGATGACGCGCTCCTTGAGCTGGCGGTAGATCGGGGCGTTGTCGTTCCAGCCGATGCTCATCGTAGTGACTCCCTGCGCGGCGGGAGCGGCGCGGATCTGGGTGCGGGCATGGCGCCTCCTGGTTGGTGATCTGATGAAGTGGTGTTGTAGTGAACTATAACACTAAATTTAAACTTGTCAACCAAGCTATTGAATCAGGCAAGATGAAAGGGTGCGCTTGTTAACCAAAGGCCTAACCGTGGGGTCGGACTGTGGCGGCCCGGGTCGATTTCTTGGTGTGCCGGCCCGCCAAGTCGAAACGGTTTCCGTCGGGTTAGCCCGCAGGCCATAACCCGACTGGCGTGGGAACTACGCTCAGCCGAGGATGGCGCCGTCGAGGCCGTGCCGTGTAACGTTGCCGTCGGCGTCGACGGCGATCCAGCCGCCGCGCGGCCCGTCGACGTCGCACTCCCAGTCCGGCAGCACGTAGCGGCGCGTGGCGCCGGCGACGTGCAGGGCGGGGCGGTGGGTGTGGCCGTGGATCATCACGCTGGTGCCGGTCCGCGCGAACACGTCGGCAACCGCCTGCGGCGTCACGTCCATGATCTCGTACGACTTGCCGCCCTGTTGTTCGCGGCTGTTCTGGCGCAGGCCGGCGATGATGGCCTGGCGCTGCGCCAGCGGCATCGCTAGGAATTGCGCCTGCCACGCCGGCTGGCGCACCATGGCGCGAAACTCCATGTAGCCGACGTCGTCGGTGCATTCGGCGTCGCCGTGCAGCAGCGCGATGCGCTGGCCGCCGATGCTGGCCACGTGCGGCTCGGCCAGCAAGGTGGCGCCGGTCGCCGCGGCGAAGCCGGGGCCGACCAGGAAGTCGCGGTTGCCGGCGATCCAATACAGGGCCACGCCGGCGTCGCTGACGCGCCGCAGCGCCGCCGTCACTTGCTGGTGGAAGGGGGCGGCCAGGTCGTCGTCGCCGGCCCAGTATTCGAACAGGTCGCCGAGTACATATAATTCTTGTGCAGCCGTCGCGCGCCGTTCGAGGAAGTCGAAAAACGCCGCGCTGGTGCGCGGGTGCGAAGGCTGCAGGTGCAGATCTGAAATAAACAGCGCGCGTGGGCGCGCGTCAGGCATTGTCATCGCGCAGCGCCGATGCAAGCTCGATCGCAATACCTGACCATGCCGATTACGCCGCTTCTACTTTTTCAATGATCACGTCGGTGACCGGCACGTCGGCGAACATGCCGGCGCGCGAGGTTTTGACGGCGCGGATCGCGTCGACGACGTCTTTGCCTTCGGTGACTTTGCCGAACACGGCGTAGCCCCAGCCGTCCTGGCCAGGGTAGTCGAGGAAGCTGTTGTTCTTGATGTTGATGAAGAACTGCGCCGACGCCGAGTGCGGGTCCGAGGTGCGCGCCATGGCCAGCGTGTAGGTGTCGTTTTTCAGGCCGTTCTTGGCTTCGTTTTCCACCGTGGTGTCGGCCGCTTTTTGTTTCATGCCTGGTTCAAAGCCGCCGCCCTGGATCATGAAACCGTCGATGACGCGGTGGAAAATGGTGTTGTCGTAGTGACCCGCGGCCATGTAGGCGAGGAAGTTGGCAACCGTTTTCGGCGCTTTTTCGGCGTCCAGTTCGGCGGTGATTTTACCCAGGTTGGTGGTGATGATTACAGCGGTCATGATAAGTCCTAGTGTTCAGGGTTGCAGGGTGGGATAGACTGGCGGCGCCGGCCGATACGGCCTGGGGCCGGACCGGCCGGCGCGGCCAAAGCGTTATTTTACAGTTTTGTGCGCCGCGCCACCGAGTAAAGTGGCCGATTCGATCACGATCGGCGTCACCGGTACGTTTTGGAAGGGGCCGGAATCGGCGACCGGGACGGCCTTGATCTTGTCGACCACGTCCATGCCGCTGATGACCTTGCCGAATACGGTGTAGCCGAAGCCGTCGCGGCCCGGGTAGTCGAGCGGCGTGTTGTCGCTGACGTTAATGAAAAACTGCGAGGTGGCCGAGTGCGGGTCGCCGGTGCGCGCCATGGCGATGGTGTACGGCAGGTTTTTCAGGCCGTTCTTGGCTTCGTTCTCAACCGGCTTGTTGGTGGGTTTTTGCACCATGGTCTTGCTGAAGCCGCCGCCCTGGACCATGAAGCCGTCGATGACGCGGTGGAAAATAGTGCCCTTGTAGAAGCCGCTCTTCACATACTGTAAAAAGTTGTCGACGCTTTTAGGCGCTTTTTCCTGGTCCAGTTCGACGACGATGACGCCCAGGTTGGTTTTCAGCGATACCTGCGGCGCGGCGCCGGCCGCCAGCACCACGCTGCTGAGGGTCAGGCCGGCGAACAGGGCCATGAATTTGGCCAGAAATGGCAGCTTGTTGAGTGTCTTTTCTTGCATTATTGCTTCCTTGGCGTCGGGGTGGTTGAAATTGTAATGATGTGGAAATTCGGTTGTCGCGTGTAAAAACCTAACTCATATCAGGCCAGTATGGTTTTTATCAATGTTATACTTGACCCGGAAGCCCCATTCTAACAAAGAAGAACAACAATATAGAGGGCCTGGCGGTCTAGAGGCAGATGGAGGTTTTGGCGCGGCGCCCTGGTGTCCGCGCCTGCCCCCCGTTTTGCCCGGTTGCCATGCCCGCTACACTTGCAAGAGTACGATGAGCAATTTAAAGATTTACAACACGCTGGCGCGCGAGAAGCAGACATTCGTTCCCATGGAGGCCGGCAAAGTACGCATGTACGTGTGCGGCATGACCATCTACGACTATTGCCATATCGGCCATGCGCGCATGATGATGGCGTTCGACGTCATTTATCGTTGGCTCAAGGCTTCCGGTTACGACGTCACCTATGTGCGCAACATTACCGACATCGAGGACAAAATCATCCGCCGGGCGGTCGAGAACGGCGAAACGATTTCGCAGCTGACCACGCGCTTCACCCGGTACATGGACGAGGACACGGGCGCGCTCGGCATCTTGCCGGCCGACCACGTGCCGCGCGCGACCGCCTACGTGCCGCAGATGCTGAGCCTGATCGACAAGCTTGAAGAGCGCGGCTTGGCCTATCTGGCCGAGGACGGTGACGTCAACTACGCGGTGCGCAACTTCCCCAGCTACGGCAGGCTGTCGGGCAAGTCGCTTGACGACCTGCGCGCCGGCGAGCGCGTCGACGTCAACGTCGGCAAGCGCGACCCGCTCGACTTCGTGCTGTGGAAGGCGTCGAAGGAGTCCGAGCCGGAAGAGGTCAAGTGGGACTCGAAATGGGGCAAGGGCCGCCCGGGCTGGCACATCGAATGTTCGGCGATGGCCTGCGCGCTGCTCGGCGAGCAGTTCGACATCCACGGCGGCGGCGCCGACCTGCAGTTCCCGCACCACGAGAACGAGATCGCCCAGTCCGAGGGCGCGTTCGGCCATCCGATGGTCAACTACTGGATACACAACGGCTTCGTGCGCCTGGACAATGAAAAAATGTCCAAGTCGCTGGGCAATTTCTTCACGATCCGCGAAGTGCTGAAAAAATTCGACGCCGAGGTGATCCGTTTCTTCATCTTGCGCGCCCACTACCGCAGCCCGCTGAACTATTCCGACGTCCACCTGGACGACGCGCGCGTGGCGTTGACGCGCTTGTATACGGCGCTGGGCGAGGTGGCGGCCGAGCCGGGCGCGACCGACTGGAGCGAGGCCCACGCGGTGCGCTTCGCCGAGGCGATGGACGACGACTTCAACACGCCGGTGGCGATGGCCGTGCTGTTCGACCTGGTTACCGAGGTCAACCGCACCAAGTCGGCCGCGCTGGCGCGCCAGTTAAAAAGCCTGGCCGGCGTGCTGGGCCTGCTCGAACGGGCGCCGCGGCAATTCCTACAGGGCGCCGTCGGCGACGCCGAGCAGACCGGCGAAGCGGCCGTGCTGCAAGCCATCGGCGCGCGCGCCGACGCCAAGAAGGCGCGCGACTTCGCCCTGTCGGACAAGATCCGCGCCGAATTGCTGGCCGCCGGGATCGTGCTGGAAGACAAGCCGGACGGATCGACCAACTGGCGCCGCGCATGACGACCCCGGCCAAGGACGGCGCGGACGTCGCGGTGGTGGTGCAGGTGCCGCCGTATTGGGAAGAGGCGAAAGTCGAGCTGATGAAGCGCGACCGCATCATGAAAAAGCTGATCCCGCAATTCGGCGACCTGCACCTGGTCGGCCACGGCGACCCGTTTACGACCTTGGCGCGGTCTCTGGTGGGCCAGCAGATCACGCCCAAGGCGGCCGACGCCGCCTGGAAAAAGCTGCTGCTGGCGTGCCCGAAATGCACCCCGAGCCAGGTCTTGAAGGCCGGCGCGGAGCAACTGTCGGCCTGTGGCCTGTCCAAACGCAAGACCGAATACATCCTCGACCTGGCCGACCATTTCAAGGCCAAGCGGGTGCACGCGAACCAGTGGGACCAGATGGACGACGAAGCCGTCATTGCCGAACTGGTGCAAATTCGCGGCATTGGACGCTGGACAGCGGAGATGTTTTTGATATTTAATCTGCTCCGGCCCAACGTGCTGCCGCTCGACGACCCCGGTTTGATCCAGGGCATCAGCGTCAACTACTTTTCCGGCGAGCCGGTTTCGCGCAGCGACGCGCGCGAAGTCTCGGCCAACTGGGAGCCGTGGCGCACAGTCGCCACCTGGTACTTGTGGCGTAGCCTGGACCCGGTTCCGGTAGAATAATGAACAATGCGCCGCGCGGCACCGCCGCCGCGGCAGGCGATAATATGGAGGTACAATGACTAAAACAACTTTCCTGAACTTCGAACAACCGATCGCGGAACTCGATTCCAAGATTGAAGAGCTGCGTTTCGTGCAAGACGATTCGGCCGTCGACATCTCCGAAGAGATCGACCGCCTGGCCAAGAAGAGCCAGCAACTGACCAAGGACATCTACGCCAAGCTGACGCCGTGGCAAGTGGCGCAGATCGCGCGCCACCCGCAGCGCCCGTACACGATGGACTATGTGAACGAGATTTTCACCGACTTCCACGAACTGCACGGCGACCGCAGCTACGCCGACGACCTGTCGATCGTCGGCGGCCTGGCTCGCTTCAACGGCCAGCCCTGCATGGTCATCGGCCACCAGAAGGGGCGCGACACCAAGGAGCGCGCGCTGCGCAACTTCGGCATGCCGAAACCGGAAGGCTACCGCAAGGCGATGCGCCTGATGAAGGTGGCGGAGAAATTCAACCTGCCGATCTTCACCTTCGTCGACACCCCGGGCGCGTTTCCCGGCATCGACGCCGAAGAGCGCGGCCAGTCCGAGGCCATCGGCCACAACCTGTACGTGATGGCCGAACTCAAAGTGCCGCTGATCGCCACCATCATCGGCGAAGGCGGCTCCGGCGGCGCGCTGGCCATTGCCGTCGGCGACGCCGTGCTGATGCTGCAATACGCGACCTACGCGGTGATCTCGCCGGAAGGCTGCGCCTCGATCCTGTGGAAGACCGCCGAGCGCGCCTCCGACGCGGCCGAAGCGCTGGGCCTGACCGCGCACCGCCTGAAGGCGATGGGCCTGATCGACAAGATCGTCAACGAACCGCTGGGCGGCGCCCACCGCGATCCGAAACAGATGGCGACCTTGCTGAAACGCGCGCTGGCGGACTCGCTGCGCCAGTTCCACGGCATCAAAACCAAAGACCTGCTGGTGGCGCGCCACGAAAAATTGATGAGCTACGGCAAATTCAAGGAAACCACCCCGACGGAATAAGCGTCGGCGGCCCGCAAAAATAGTCAATTACAGCAGGGGACGGAAGCCCGTTTTGCAACGCAAAATGGCTTCCGTCCCCGCTTTCGTTCTGGAGCAAGACGTGAAAAAGCAACAAGCCGGCAGCCTGCCGGACACCTTCGAACGCGCGCTGGCGGCCTGCCAGCAACGCGCCGGCGCGCAAGCACCGGTCGCGCGCATGGCGATCGCCCTCAGCGGCGGGCTCGACTCGTCGGCGCTGCTGCACCTGGCGCACGACTACGCCCGGCGCCACCAGATCGCGCTGCACGCCTTCCACATCCACCACGGCATCAGCGCCAACGCCGACGCCTGGCTGGAGCACTGCGCGGGGGCCTGCGCCGCCCTGGGCGTGGCCTTCGAGGCGCGCCGCGTCACGCTGGAGCGCAGCGCCAAGACCGGCACCGAGGAAGCCGCCCGCAACAGCCGCTACGCCGCCCTGGGCGCGCTGAGCCGCGAGCACGGCGTGACCCTGCTGCTGACCGCCCACCACCAGGACGACCAGGCCGAAACGGTACTGCTGCAACTGCTGCGCGGCTCCGGCACGGCCGGCATGTCCGGCATGGACGCCGCCAACGCCGCGCCCGAGCTGCTGGGCAACCCGGAATTGGTGATGGCGCGTCCGCTGCTGCCGGCTTCGCGCAAGCAACTGGCCGCCTATGTCGCCGCCAACGACATCGGCTACGTCGACGACGAGTCGAACGACGACCGGCGCTTCGCCCGCAACGCGCTGCGCCATCAGGTGATGCCGGCGCTGGCGCAAGCCTTCCCCGGCTTCCAGGAGCGCTTCGCCCGCAGCGCCCAGCACGCCCAGTCGGCGCAGCGCCTGCTGGTGGAACTGGCCACCCAAGACCTGGCGTCGTGCCTGGACGGCGACTGCCTCGACATCGGCAAGCTGCGCCTGCTCAGCCTGGACCGCTGCTACAACCTGCTGCGCCACTGGTTCGGCACGCGCCAGCTGCGCATGCCGTCGACCGCGTGGCTGGCCGAAATGCTCAGCCAGTTGCTGGAGGCGCGCCCCGACGCGCAACCGCTGGTGACGCATCCGGATTGCCACGTGCGGCGCCACCGCGACCGCCTGTTCCTGACGCCCAAGCTGGCGGAACTGGACGGTACGCGCGACCCCGACGGCGACGACGACCATCTGCCGGGCCAGGCGTTCGTTTGGCGCGGCGAAGCGGAGCTGGCGTTCCCGGCCTACGGAGGCGTGTTGTATTTCGATCCGGCGGAGCAGGGCGTCGACGCCGACTGGCTGCGCGGGCAAGACCTGGTAATCGACTTCCGCAAGGGCGGCGAGCGCCTGAAGCGGGCGGCCAACCGGCCCACCCGGACCTTGAAATACCACTACCAGGCGTGCGACGTGCCAGCGTGGGAGCGCGCCCGCCTGCCCACCGTCAGCACGCCGGCGCAGCTGCTGTTCGCCGCCGGCATCGGCATGGATTGCCACCACCTGAGCCAGGCCGAGGCGCCGCGCATCAGCCTGCGCTGGCTCAGCCTGTAGGGGCGGGGCGCGCGCCGCACTGCGGCAAAACGATATTTCCTTATGCCGATTCGGTATGAGGTTATGATTATTTTGACTTGTTATTTTGCAGTGCGGCATGTAGAGTAAAGCCCTCCTTTTTATTCTTCTTGAGCGGAAACTTCACTCTTATGGCACTAATCGTCCACAAATACGGCGGTACGTCGATGGGCTCGACCGACCGCATCAAGAACGTTGCTCAGCGCGTCGCCAAATGGCATGACGCAGGGCACCAAATTATCGTGGTGCCATCCGCGATGTCCGGTGAGACTAACCGTCTGATCGGCCTGGCCAAGCAAATCATGGATCAACCCGATCCGCGAGAACTCGACATGATCACCTCGACCGGCGAACAAGTGTCGGTCGGCCTGCTGTCGATGGCATTGCTGGCGATCGGCAAACAAGCGGTGTCCTACGCCGGCTGGCAAGTCGCGATCAAGACCGACTCGGCCTTTACGAAAGCGCGCATTCAATCGATCGACGACGTCAAGGTCAAGCGCGACCTCGACGCCGGCAAGATCGTCATCATCACCGGCTTCCAAGGTGTCGATGAGAACAATAATATTTCCACCCTGGGCCGCGGCGGCTCGGATACCTCGGCGGTGGCGATCGCGGCGGCGATGAAGGCGGCCGAATGCCTAATCTTCACCGATGTCGACGGCGTCTACACGACCGACCCGCGGGTGGTGTCGGAGGCGCGCCGCCTGAAGACCATCACGTTCGAGGAAATGCTGGAACTGGCGTCGCTGGGCTCGAAAGTGCTGCAGACCCGCTCGGTCGAATTCGCGGGCAACTACCGCGTACCGACGCGCGTGCTGTCGTCGCTGACGGACCCGCTGCTGCCGCTGGAAATCGAAGCCAATTCAGGCACCCTGATCTCGTTTGAGGAAGACACCAACATGGAACAAGCAGTCATCTCCGGTATCGCGTTCAACCGCGATGAGGCCAAAATCACCGTGCTGGGCGTGCCCGACCGTCCGGGCGTGGCGTACCACATCCTCGGCCCGGTGGCCGACGCCAACATCGAAGTCGACATGATCATCCAGAACCAGTCGGTCGACGGCAAGACCGACTTCACGTTCACGGTCTCGCGCGGCGAGTACCACAACGCGATGGCCGTGCTCAACAGCACCAAGGAAGACATCGGCGCCACCAGCATCATCGGCGACGCCAAGGTGTCGAAGTTGTCGGTGGTCGGCGTGGGCATGCGCAGCCACGTCGGCGTGGCGTCGCAGATGTTCCGCACGCTGTCGGAAGAGGGCATCAACATCATGATGATCTCGACCTCGGAAATCAAAATTTCGGTGCTGATCGACGAAAAGTACATGGAATTGGCCGTGCGCGCGCTGCATAAAGCCTTCGATTTGGAAAACGCGTAATATTTTCAAAAAAGCCGGCTGTTTCCTTGACCAATCTGGCTCCAATAGATAATATGACGCTCGTCTGCTCCAGCGAAGTTAGCTGTTGAAGGCGGGTTGATTCGTCAACTTGGAGACGTGGCCGAGTGGCCGAAGGCACATCCCTGCTAAGGATGCATACGGCTTATACCTGTATCGTGAGTTCGAATCTCACCGTCTCCGCCAGCACAATGTTCCGGTAACGCCGGGACCGTCAAAAAACCCGCAGCGCTCTTTGGAGCCTGCGGGTTTTTTGTTGTCCGCTCCAAAGCCATAGGACGGCGGCAGGCACGGGGCCGCCGGAATTGTTGATCTGAAAGAACGCCGGGGAGTTGGCAACGTAATTGCCGGCCGAGGTGGCTCCTCTATGGCTGCATGCGGGTATTGTCAATTTTTGCTTGCACCGTTGACCAATCGTGTTTCAATGGCTATGATGTTGCTCGTCCACTGATGCGCGCAAGCGCTCTGGGGGCAAAGTTGATTCGTCAGCTTGGAGACGTGGCCGAGTGGCCGAAGGCACATCCCTGCTAAGGATGCATACGGCTTATACCTGTATCGTGAGTTCGAATCTCACCGTCTCCGCCAGTACAATGTTCCGGTAACGCCGGGACCGTCAAAAAACCCGCAGTTCTCTTTGAGGCTGCGGGTTTTTTGTTGTTTTTTTTTGCGCTCTAGTAGTGGGTATGGCTGTAAATCAACGGCGGCGGACTGAAGTAGGTGCGCAGGGCGTATATGTCCTGTGGCAGCGGACGCCGCTGCCGGGGCCGCACCAGCACGCGGATGGCGACGCCGATGTCGATTCCCTGTGTGCGCATCAGCACGGCGGCGAACAGCGTGCCGAACGACGCTTGCAGCGACACGCAGCGCTCGACGGCGTCGGTAGTGGCGAAATGGCCGCGCCAGGTGCGTGGTCGGAGCGGTGTCGGCGGTTCACAGTGCAGGCTCATGATGTTCCTCGTTTGATTAATTCAAGATAGCAGCCGTCCGCATCGTACGATTGAGAAAAATCAAGCTGTGCAGTACCCGCGCGCGGGCGCCTTGATCTATTCACAAGAGACCGCGTGGCGCTCCGCCAGCAGCAGGTATTCGTTGGCGCGGGCCAGCCATTGTGGTGAATAGCGAAACTTTTGCTCTTGCAGGCGGCGCGTGTGCACCGCATGGATGGGATGGGATGGGATGGGACTTGCGTTGCTACGCAGGTTCGATGCCATAAGCTGCACAGTTTACCCGCCGGTTCCGGCGGAACTCGCGCCGTCCCTGCGACTCAAATCGGAGTGGCGCGGGATTTTCGCGCAAGGTACATGTTTTTCGCAATGCCACTGCGTTGAGGCAATGATGTTTGACCATGAGTTGCAGCTCTTTGTCCTTAACAGCAGCCGGGTGTTCGGCGAGCAGGTGGCGCGTTGGCTGGACCTTGCGCCCAGCCCCCACGACGAACGCGACTTCGAGGACGGCGAGCACAAGGCGCGGCCGCTGGCCAGCGTGCGCGGCAACGATGTGTTCGTGTTGCTGTCGCTGTACGGCGACGCCGGGCAAAGCGCCAACGACAAGCTGTGCCGCCTGCTGTTTTTCATCGGCGCGGTGAAGGACGCCGGCGCCGCCCGCGTCACGGCCGTGGTGCCGTACTTGGCCTACGCGCGCAAGGACCGCAAGAGCAAACCCTGCGATCCGGTGACGACGCGCTACGTGGCGGCGCTGTTCGAGGCGGTCGGCACCGACGCGGTGCTAACGCTCGACGTCCACAATTTGTCCGCCTATCAGAACGCGTTTCGTTGTTGCACCGAGCATCTGGAGGCGAACCGCTTGTTCGTCAAGTATTTCGCGCCCTTGTTGCGCGAGCGCGAGGTGGTCGCGGTGTCGCCGGACGCCGGCAGCATCAAGCGCACCGAGCGCTTCAGGCTGCTGTTGGCGGAGGTGCTGGACAAGCCGGTCTGCGCCGCCATCGTCGAGAAATATCGGAGCGGCGGCGTGGTCAGCGGCGATTTGCTGGTCGGCGACGTCAAGGGCAAGGACGCGGTCATCGTCGATGACCTCATTAGCACCGGCAACACGCTGGCGCGCAGCGCCCGGGCCTGCCGCAACGCCGGCGCGAGCCGGGTGTTCGCGGCCGCGACGCATGGCCTGTTCGCCGGCGACGCCAACGCCGTGCTGGCCGACGGCGCGCTGGAGCGCATCGTCGTCAGCGACAGCGTGCCGGCGTTTCGGCTGGAGCCGGGCGCCGCGCAGGCCAAGCTGACGATACTGAGCTGCACCGCGCTGTTCGCCGAGGCCATCGAGCGCATGCACAACGGTGGTTCGGTGCGCGATTGTTTGACGTCGTGAGCTTGCCTAATGGCGAACCAGGAGGGAATCATGTTGGAAACGTTGAAGCATTCGGGAAAACTCATCGGCCAGGAGCTCGGCCGGGCGTGGGAAAGCTTGTCGGACGGCTGGCGTGAATTGCTCAACCGTGGCAGCGATTCGCTCACGCATTTCATCCGCGGCAAGGACGAGAAGCAGCCGGCGAGCAAGACCCAGACCGCGTTCCCGCGCTGGAGCTTGTTGGCCTGCGAAGTGGAGGAAAGGGAGAAGGAAATCGTGGTGCGGGTCGAGCTTCCCGGCATGCGCAAGGAGGATTGCCGCATCGCCGTCGAGGGCAACACGCTATACCTGTCTGGCGAAAAACGTTATGCCAGCGAAACCGTGGACGGCACCTTCCACCGCATGGAGCGGGCCTACGGCGCGTTCCAGCGCGCCATTCCCCTGCCGCGCAGCGTCGACATCGACAAGGCGACGGCGAGTTACGACAACGGCGTGTTGATCGTTTCGCTGCCCAAGGAGAACGCCGGCGCGTCCCGGACGATACCGGTGCTGTAACTTACGCCACAACGCGCCCGTCCCGCGGTGAGCCTAGTTGCGCTCGTAAAGCCCGATCAGCTCGGCCCGTTCAACGATGTGGCCCTGCATCGCCTGCTCCAGTTGCAGCTTGGTCACCTTGACCAGCGTCGGCAGCATACGATCGAGCGCGTACAGTTTGTGAACGTAGCGGTGCCGGCCGATCGGCGGGCAGGGGCCGCCGTAGCCGTTCTGCTGCCAGTCGTTGATGCCGGTGCCGCTGCCGGGAGGGAAATCCTCGCCGTGCAACCCTTCCGGCAGCCCGCTGGCGCTGGCGGGCAGGTTGTACAGCACCCAGTGGACCCAGGTGCGCTGCGGCGCCGCGGGATCGGGCGCGTCGGGGTCGTCGACAATCAGGGCCAGGCTCTTGGCGTTCGGCGGCACGCCGGACCAGGACAGCGGCGGCGAGATATTGGCGCCATCGCAGGTATAGCGCGCGGGAATGGCGGCGCCGGCCTGAAATGCCGGGGACGTGAGGGACAGGGTCATGGCGTGCTTCTCCTATCCAGTGCAGGCGGGCGGAGGGGCCGCCGCGCCAGTCTGGTTCATCCATTCGACTCGGCCGGCGCGCGAAAGTTGCACCGTTTTTGCCGCTGGGACAGGCATTTCGCGTGCCGCGCGCCGGCTTCTTGAGTGGCCTCAAGGCGCCGATGTAAACCGCCTCGGCGCGCGCCGCTTTCCCATAAGCTGGGATGATCCCGTCGTGTGAGGCCCGCTCCATGTTTGCCAACCGCCATCTTGTTGCACTCGCCGCTGTCTTGCTGGCCGGCTGCTCCGAATCGGAGCAATTCGCCGGCCAAGCGCAAACCGCCGCCTCCGGCGCCACGCCCGTCCAGGCCACGCGGGCGCCGCACACGCTGGGCGCGCCAACGGTGGAGCTGCCCAGCTTTGTCACGCTGGTCAAACAGGAGGGCGCGGGGGTGGTCAACATCAGCGCGATGCAGACCATCAGCGACAGCGCCAGCGACTTTCCGGTCCCGTCCGACGACGACCCGTTTTTCGACTTCTTCCGCCGCTTCATGCCGCCGGGCGCCGCGCCGCGCCAGTTCCAGGCGCAAAGCCTGGGTTCGGGCTTCATCATCAGCGCCGACGGCTACATCCTGACCAACGCGCATGTCGTCGAGAACACCGATGAAGTCACCGTCAAGCTGACCAACAAGCGCGAATACAAGGCCAAGGTCATCGGCGCCGACGCCCGCACCGACGTTGCGCTGATCAAGATCGACGCCAGCGGCCTGCCGGTGGTGCCGATCGGCGACCCGTCCAAGCTGGAGGTCGGCGAATGGGTGGCGGCGATCGGCGCGCCGTTCGGCTTTGAAAATAGCGTCACCGCCGGCATCGTCAGCGCGAAGGGGCGCTCGCTGCCCGACGGCAGTTTCGTGCCCTTCATCCAGACCGATGTGGCTCTCAACCCGGGCAACTCGGGCGGACCCCTGTTCAATATGCGCGGCGAGGTGGTCGGCGTCAATTCGCAGATCTACAGCCGCACCGGCGGCTTCATGGGGCTGTCGTTCGCGATTCCGATCGACGTCGCGATGGACGTCGTGAAACAGTTGCGCGCCACGGGCAAGGTGCGACGCGGGCGCATCGGTATCCAGGTGCAGGAAATGTCGGCCGACCTGGCCAGCTCGTTCGGCTTGAAGGACGTCACCGGTGCGCTGGTGGGCATGGTCGAAAAAAACGGCCCGGCGGAAAAGGCCGGCCTGCGCCCCGGCGACGTTATTCTCAGCATCGACGCCAGGCCGGTGGCCAGTTCGTCCGATCTGGCGCGTATGGTGGCCGAAGCCAGGCCGGGCGGCACGGTGGCGGTGCGCTACTGGCGCAAGGGCGAGGTCGCCGGCGTCAGGGTCAAGGTCGAGGAGTTGCTGCCGGAGCGCTCCAGGGCCGGCGCCAGCGCCGACTCGGCGACGCCGGACGCCGAGCCGGTCCAGGCCAACGCGGCCGGGTTGCAGTTGAGCGACCTGAGCGCCGAACAGCGTACGCGCCTGAAAACCAGCGACGGCGTGCTGGTGCGCGCCACGGCCGGTCCGGCGCTGCGCGCGGGCATCCAGAGCGGCGACGTGATCCTGGCGCTGAACAACGTGGCGGTGAAAAGCGCCGCTGCGCTGGAAAAGCAGCTCAGCGTCTATTCCGGCCAGACCGTGGCCCTGCTGGTGCGGCGCGGCGCGGCCACGGTGTACGTGCCGTTGCGCCTGCGTTGACGCGGCCGGGGCGCGGGCGAGAAGCTGATACAGCGCGCGCACGCGTCGCATGACGTCGATAAGTACGTGACGGGCTTGCTGTTGCTGCGTTAAGTTGGCACGTTTTCATAGGTCGGGTTAGCCCTCCGCCGTTACACGACGTGGCAAACCCGATTGGCGTCGGCAGCGGCTAGGCCTCAGATTACGCTGCGCTAATCCGACCTACTAAACGTTATTCGACTCCACCGACATGTAGCCGCTGTTCAAGGCGACAACCCAGTCGTCGCGCCCGCGCAGGGCGGCCAGCGCCGCCATGTCGCGGTGCGGGTAGGGCACGCCGATCAATTCCGCTTGCCAGATCCCGGCGCGCCGCTCGGCGATGGCGTAGCGGGCGTCCGGCGAACCCGATTCGATCGCGTGCGGATGCGGATAGTCGTCCCGGTAGGCCGGCTGGCCGACGCTGCCGGGGTTGACGATCAGTTGCCCGCGCGCGCCGCGCACGCTGCGCGCCACGTGCGTGTGGCCGCAGGCGACCAGCGCCGCGGCGACGTCGCCCAAACGCTGCGCCACTTCCTGCGCGCTGGCGTTGCGCTCGGCCGTTTGCAGCAGGCCGGTGACGTCGCTGTCGGGGCTGCCGTGGCACAGCAGCACGTCCGGCGCGAACTGCAGCGCCGGGCGCAGCGAGGCGATCCAGTCCAATTCCGTGTGCGTCAGCCGCGAGCGCGCGTAGAGGTCGGACTGCCCGGAGCCGGCGTGGCACGCAAGGATCTGGCGCTCGTGGTTGCCGGCCAGGTGGGTCCAGTCCTGCGCCATCAGGAATTGCGCCGTTTCCAGCGGCAGCAGCGGGCCGGACAGGCTGTCGCCCAGGTTGACCACGGCGTCGACGCCGCGCCGCGCCAGGTCGGCGGCGACGGCCTGCAGCGCCGCCAAATTGCCGTGGATGTCGGAGAGGATGGCGATGCGCATTACGCCAGGCCCGGCAGGGTGGCCAGCAGGGCGGCGGTGCTGGTGATGCGCGCGTGTTCGCCGTCCAGGTTGGCCAGCGCCATCGCGTGGACGTCGGCGGCGCTGCGGCGGGTGCCGGCGTAGTCGGTCTTGTCGAAGGCGAAGCAGGCGTCGGCCACCACCGTGACGTCAAAACCCAGGTTGCTGGCGCTGCGCGCGCTGCCCTCGACCGAATTGTTGGTGCTGACGCCGACCAGCACCACGGCGCCGACGCCGCGCACCCGCAGCCAACGCTCCAGGGCGCTGTTGATGAAGGCGTCCGGCACGTTTTTCTCGACCACATGGGCGCCCGGCAACGGCGCCAGCGCCTCCTGGAACTCGACCCCGGGCCGGCCCGGCCAGAACAGCGAACCGGGCGAGGTCGACATGTGGCGCACGTGGACCACGACGCCGCCGGCGCCGCGCCACGCTCCCAGCAGGGCGGCGATGCACGCCTCCGCCTGCGGGTTGTTGCGCGCTCCGGCGGCCGGGTCGGCCATGGCCTTCTGCATATCGATGATGATCAGCGCCGGCAGTTCGGTGGGCATGGTGGGGTCCTGACGATGAAAGGTGGCGGTGGTTGGAAGTTGGAAGCTCGCCGTGGAAGCTAGGGTTGGCCGCTGAACTCGGCTTTCACCTTGAGCGTCGCGATCAACTGGGCCAGGCCGGACAGGCCGCAGCCGGCGACGATCGCCAGCGACACCGGCAGCGTGAACTGGTCGAAGCCGCACAGCAGGAAACCGGCGTGGATGGCGAAGGTCAGCAGGCCCAGCGCGGCCGCGAACAGCGAATAGCGGTAGCCGCTGGCGCGGCGCAGCACCACCGCCTGGAAGCCGAGCAGCAGCAGCGGGACCACCGCCAGGTTGAACACGTCGTAAAACTGCACGCCGCCCGGCAGGTGGAACATTTTCCATTCGCGCCAGTAGGCCGCGTCGATCTGGTGGCCCATCAGCAGCGTGAAGGTGGCGATATAGAGTGTGCGGACCATATGAGGGCGAGCCATGGAGTAGCGGAACATTGTAGGGGCCGCCCGTCGCGCCGGTCAAGCACATTGAATGGCATTTAATTCATCAAATTCTGACTCCGGTTGAGACCCCGCCCTTCAGGGCGGTGCGCAGGCAATACCCCGGCCTGAAGGCCGGGGTTTCACGTAGCGGATTGGGAGGGGATTCAAACCCCTTCCAATCCTCTTTTAGATCGACAGGCCTGAAGGCCTGTCGCACTTCAATTGCTTGTTCAGGCGCGCGGCCGGGCCAGTTGCTCAAGCAAAAAATCGACGAAGGTGCGGACCCGCGCCGACATGTGCCGCACCTGCGGATACAGCAGGATGAAGGGGCGCGAGGTGCCGCCGAACTGCGGCAGCAATTCCACCAGGTCGCCCCGTTCCAGGTCTTGCTCGACAATGAAGCGGTAGGTTTGCACCAGCCCGGCGCCGGCGCGGGCCAGCGTCACGATGCCGAGCACGTCGTCGGCGCAGCAATAGCCGCCGCCGGTGGCGACCTCGACCACCTGCCGGTCGACCATGAAGGGCCAGGAAATGCGCCGGCCCGTGCTCGGCAGTTCGAACTGGATGCAGTCGTGCGCCTGCAGATCGTCGAGCGAGGCGGGCGCGCCGGCGCGGCGCAGATACGCCGGCGCCGCCACCAGCACCAGCTCGGCGTCCTCCAGCTTGCGGGCGATCAGGCTCGAGTCGGCCGGCCCGCGGCCGCGGATGGCCAGGTCGTAGCCCTCGTCGGCGAAATCGATGTTGCGGTTGCTGAGGTGTACCTCGATCTCCACGCCCGGATATGTTTGCCGGAATTGCGGCAGCAACGGCAGCAGCCGATAGTGCCCATACGGCGTCGGCACGCTAATGCGCAGCAGGCCGGCCGGGGCGGCTTGGGCGCCGCTCACCAGCCGTTCGGCGTCGACCAGCTGCGACAGCGCCTGGCGGCACTGTTCGAAATACACCCGGCCGCCGTCGGTCAGCTTGACCTGCCGCGTGGTGCGGGCAAACAGGCGCGCGCCCAGCCGCTGCTCCAGCCGCGACACCGAGCGGCTCACCGCGGCCGGCGTCACGCTGGCCGCGGCGGCGGCCGCCGTAAAGCTGCCCAGCTCGGCCGCAAGGCAAAACAGCTCTATGCTGCCCAGCAACAGGTCATCGAAATTGCGCTTCATCGGCCGCCCTATTCATTACACCGTGTATCAATTCATTTGATGAAAACGGTATTTATCTGCATCGAACGCATCAGTATAGTGCATCACATGGGCCCGGCAAACCTGCCGCGGCCACATCGATATACACACACGTTGAAGGAGCATCCGACATGAACGCAAGCACACAAACGGTCATCATCACCGGCGCCTCAAGCGGCATAGGTTTCGCGCTGGCCGAGGAATACTTGAAACGCGGCTACAACGTCGTCGGCAACGCCCGCAGCGCCGAGCGCCTGCAGGCGGCCGCCGCCAAACTGGGGAACCCGGCGCGGTTCCTAGCGGTCGACGGCGACATCGCCCAGCCGGCCACGGCGCGCAAGCTGTTCGAACGCGCCATCGCCGCGTTCGGCCGGGTCGACATCCTGATCAACAACGCCGGCATCTTCATCGCCAAACCGGTCGGCGACTACAGCGAGGACGACCTGGAAAGCATCGTCAACACCAACCTGAAGGGTTTTTTCTACCCGAGCCAGCAGGCGGCCGCGCACATGGGCGCGCGCCGCCAGGGCCACATCGTCACCATCACCGCCAGCATCGCCATGCAGCCGAACGCCAAGGTGCCGGCGCTGTTGCCGGTGCTGATCAAAGGCGGCCTGAACGACGCCACCCGCGCGCTGGCGATCGAACTGGCGCCGCTCAACGTCAAGGTCAGCGCGGTGGCGCCCGGCATTATCGACACCCCGATTTACCAGCAGGACGACGGCACCCGCGCCTTCCTGTCCACGCTGTCGCCGGCCGGGCATACCGGCGCCACCAGCGACGTCGTCGACGCTGTGCTTTACCTGACGTCGGCGAAATTCACCAGCGGCGTCGTGCTGGCGGTGGACGGCGGCGCCAGCGCCGGCGCCTGGTAGGCCCACGCGTCGCTCGCAACCCTTTTTCCAACCACAGCAAGGAGGCATAACCATGCCATATGTAAACATCCGCATCACCCGCGACGGCGTCACCGCCGAACAAAAACAGCAACTGATCGCCGGCACCACCGAACTGCTGGTGCGCGTGCTGAACAAAAACCCCGACCACACCTTCGTGCTGATCGACGAAGTCGACACCGACAACTGGGGCGTCGGCTACGAAAGCACCACGGCATACCGGGCGCGCGCGGCGGCGGCCAAAGCGGCGGGCTGAGCGGAGCCGGCTAAACCGGGGACAGACCACGATTTCCGAGAAACTTCCCTCGGAAATCGTGGTCTGTCCCCTTTGACGCGGCTCGTGATATTATCGCTGCTATCGATAACATATCTTGCCGAGATACTCCATGAATCCTGATTTCCGTTCGCGCGGCATGCTGCTGGGCCACATCAAGCACACGATGCAGTTCTACCACCCCCGCTGCGTCGACCCGAGCGGCGGGTTTTACCACTTCTTCATGGACGACGGCGGCATCTACGACCACGCCACCCGGCACCTGGTCAGCAGCACCCGTTTTGTCTTCAACTACGCGATGGCCTACCGCCAATTCGGCGACGCCGACTATCTGGCGGCGGTGCGCCACGGCGTGGCCTTCCTGCGCGACGCCCACCGCAACCCGGACAGCGGCGGCTACGCCTGGCAGTTGACATGGACGCACGGCAAGGCCGCCGTCGTCGACGGCGACAACCATTGCTACGGCCTGGCCTTCGTGCTGCTGGCCTACGCGCACGCCTTGATGGCCGGCGTGGATGAAGCCCGCGCCCACCTCGACGAAACCTTCGAGCTGATGGAGTGCCGCTTCTGGCAGCCCGAACACGGCCTGTACGCCGACCAGGCCAGCGCCGACTGGTCCACCCTCGACCCGTACCGCGGCCAAAACGCCAATATGCACGCCTGCGAGGCCTTGCTGGCGGCCTTCGAGGCCAGCGGCGACGCGCGTTACCTGCACCGCGCGGAAACGCTGGCGCACAACATCACCGTGCGCCAGGCAGCGCTGGCCGGCGGCATGATTTGGGAACACTACAAGCCGGACTGGTCCATCGACTGGGAATACAACCTCCACGACAAGAGCAACATCTTCCGCCCGTGGGGCTACCAGCCGGGCCACTTTACCGAATGGGCCAAGCTGCTGTTGATCATGGAACGCCACGCCGGCGCGCTGGCCGGCCCGTCCGACTGGCTGGCGCCGCGCGCCGCCGCGCTGTTCGACGCGGCGCTGGCGAACGCCTGGGACGGCGAGCGGGGCGGCATCTTCTACGGCTTCGGCCCGGACGGTGAAATCTGCGACGGCGACAAATACTTCTGGGTCCAGGCCGAGAGCCTGGCGGCGGCGGCCGTGCTGGCCGCGCGCAGCGGCGAGGCGCGCTACTGGGATTGCTACGACAAAATCTGGGACTACAGCTGGCGCCACTTCGTCGACCACCAGCACGGCGCCTGGTATCGCATCCTCAGCGCCGACAACGCCAAACTCGGCGCCGAGAAAAGTCCGGCCGGCAAAGTCGATTACCACACCATGGGCGCCTGCTACGAAGTGCTCAACGTCATCGACGCGGCGCGCGCGCTGCCGCGCTTCGTTTCCGCCGGCGAAGCCCTGACCGACATGCTGCGCAGCGGCGCCGACAGCTGGAGCGCGCAGGTCGGCGGCTCGACCTGGAACGTGGCGCGCGTGATGGCGCGCCTGGGCGTGCCGAGCGCCTTCGCCGGCGCCGTCAGCCGCGACGTCTTCGGCGACGCGCTGGCGGCCGCCAACACCGCGGCCGGGCTGGACCCGCGTTTCATGCAGCAGCTCGACAAATCGCCGCTGCTGGCGATCGTGCACCACCTGAGCCCGCCGCAATACTTCTTCGTCGGCGACGACAGCGCCGACCTGCATTTCGACGCCGCGCTGCTGCCGCAGGGCTGGCAGGGGAAGGCGCAGTGGGTGCATTTCGGCGGCATCAGCCTGGCGCGCCAGCCGCTTGCCGGCAAGCTGCTGGCGCTGGCCGCCGAACTCAAGGCGGCCGGCGTGAAGATCAGCTACGACCCCAACTTCCGCGTGCTGATGGACGAACATTATGACGCCACACTGCGGCGCATGACCGAGTTGGCCGACGTCATCAAGGTCTCGGACGAGGATTTGGAAGGCTTGTTCCGCAGCGCCGACATCGACGCCGCCTTCGCCACGCTGCGCGGCTGGAACCCGCACGCGACCTACCTGTATACCAAGGGTGCGCGGGGCGCCGCGCTGTACCGCGACGGCGCGGTGTGGCAGGCGGCGCCGCCGAAGATCGACGTCGTCGACTCGGTCGGCGCCGGCGACGCCAGCATCGGCGGATTGCTGTACAGCCTGATGTACCGGCCGCGGCACGACGGCGGCGAGCATTTGCGCTTCGCCGTCGCGGCGGGCGCGGGCGCCTGCCTGGCCGCCGGCGCGACGCCGCCGGACGTGGCGCTGGTCGAACGGCTGTTCGCCGCCAGCTCGTTGTCGTAGTGGCGCGGCCGGAGGCGCGGTTACAACCAAAGGCGAAGAGCCGGGGCCAGACCTGAAGGTCCGACCCCGGGGTGGCGCCCTTGGTTTTGATGAACTCAACGCCGGAGCGAACGGCCGCCGCTATTCGAGGTGGCCGCCGAACTTGAGTTTGCCGCTGACGCGGGCGCCGTTGCGCGCGCCGCCGGCGTCCGCCGCGTCGCCGCGCTGCGCCGTGTCGCGCCGCGCCAGGCCGACCGACAGTATGTCGAGCAGCATCAGTTGCAGCAGGCGCACGATCATCGGCACGAAGTTCAAGTTGCCCTCCGGGTGGTTCAGCGTCAATAGCACGTCGGCCAGCTTGGCCAGCGGCGAGCCGCTGGTGGTGATGGCGAGAATTTGCGCGCCGCAGGCGCGCGCCACCTTGGTCGAACGCAGCAGCTCCGGCGGCGCGCCCGAGCGCGAAATGACCAGCACCACGTCGTTCGGCGTGAGCAAGCCCGCGCTCATCTCCTGCGCCTGCGGGTCGGGGAAATAGTTCGACACGATGCCCAGGTTGAGCAATTTTTGCTGCATGTCCTCGGCCACCACGCGGGCGCTGCCGACGCTGAGCAGCTCGACCCGCTTGGCCTTGCGCAGCAGTTCCATGGCCGCCGTCAGCGACTTGATGTCGAGCATGTCGCGCAGCGCCAGCGCGGCCGAGGCGTTGTTGCCCAGCACCTTGCGCGCCAGTTCGGCGTCCGAGTCGGAAATCTCGACGTGGCAGTGGGCCACCGTGATGGCGCCGCCGGTCAGGCCGGAGGCCAGCTTGAGCTTGAAGTCGGCCAGTCCCTGCACCCCGATCGAGCGGCAAAAACGCATCACCGTCGGTTGGCTGACGCCGGTGCGATGGGCGATCTCGGCGATCGGCAGCGTCAGCATCGCCTTCGGCTCCTTCAGCACCCAGTCGGCGACCTTGCACTCGGACGGACTCATGCGGTCGCGCGCCTGGCGGATTTTTTCCAGCACCGGCGCGCCGGCGTGGGCCAGTTTGAGTTTCTGCGCCAGGATCGCCGAGATGCCCAGGAAGGTCGGTTGCTCGGCGGCGATGACGTAGGTTGGAATCTGCGCCAAGTAGTCGCCCAGGCGGCCCTTTTCCTCGAAGCGGCGGCGGAACGGCGACTGCGCGAACAAGGGGCCCAGCCGCGGCACGATGCCGCCGCCGATGTAGATGCCGCCCAGCGCGCCCAGCGTCATCGCCAGGTTGCCGGCCACCGAGCCGAGGATCGCGCAAAAGCAGTCGACCGCCTCGGCGCAGACGGCGCAGCCGCCGGCCAGCGCCCTGGCGGTGATCTCGGCGGCCGGCAGCGGCGCCGCGTCGGGCTTGCCGGCGCGCTCGCGCAGCGCGCGGTAGATCAGCTCCAGGCCGCGGCCGGAGGCTAGCCGTTCGGCCGAGACGTGCGCCAGCTCGCGCCAGGCGTAGGCCAGCACGTCCATTTCGCGCTGGTCGCAGGGCGCGAAGCTGACGTGGCCGCCCTCGCTGCCGAGGGCGATCCAGCGGTCCTCGGCCGGGATCATGGCCGACACGCCCAGCCCGGTGCCCGGGCCGAGCAGGCCGATCACGCTGTCCGGGCGCGCCTCGCCGCCGCCGATTTTATGCCGCTGCTGCGCTTGCAAATGGGGCAGGGCCATCGCCAGCGCCGTGAAGTCGTTGACCACCAGCAGCGTGTCCAGGCCCAGCGCGGTGCGCATCGCCTCGATCGAGAAGAACCAGTGGTGGTTCATCATTTTGATGATGTCGTCGTCGATGGCATTGGCGATGGCGATGGCGGCGTGGTGCACCCGCGCCGCGCCGGCCGTTTTCGCCTCGGCGCTGTTCATATAGGCGTCGATGGCGTCCAGCAGCGACGGGTAGTCGTCGCAGCGCAGCACGACGACCGCCTCGAATCGGCCCGGCCGGGTTTCCAGCCCGAAGCGGGCGTTGGTGCCGCCGATGTCGGCCAGCAGGCGCGGGCCGTCGCTGTAGCGGTCGGCCGGCTCGGCGCCGGCCAGGCCGGAGATGTCTTCTGTTTTCATGGCGTGTCTCTTCTTGCGTCTCTTCTTGCGTGTCGCGCGCGCCGGGGGCCATGCCACCGCGCGGCGCGTTCTAGTTTTTTATTGGCAAGTCGGATTCTAATGCGGATCGCAACGTTGCGCTGCACTATTCGGCGCCGCCGCCGGCCCTGGTCAACACGGCGCGCGGCGTATGTTTCACGCACGTCGTCGTAGGATTACAACATCATCTGTTGATCTTTATTCGTAGTATAGTTACTATCTCTCTACCGGAAACAATTCTGGACTGCAAAAGACGAACCCCCGTACTTTTTGCCGGATAAAAAAATATACATACTAAGGAGACACCATGAATCGCACGATGTTGAAAGCCCTGCCCGCGGCAATCACCCTGGCCCTGGCCTGCGGAGCGGCCGTTGCCGACGAAGAAGGCTTCCACGGTTACTTCCGTGTTGGCGCCGGCAGCACCACCGCCGGCGACGGCGGCCCGCAGGGTTGCTTCGGCTTGGGCGGCAACACGATGAAGTACCGCCTCGGCAACGAATGCGACGCCTACTTCGAAGGCGGTTACACCAAGGAAATCGCGAAGAGCGGCGGCGTCAGCTACGTCGCCACGGTATGGGCCAACGTCTACAGCCCGAATTCGGATTTCGGCGACAAGAAGCTGGGGCTGAACAAGGCCTTTATCGAAGCCAAGGGTCTGGACTTCCTGAACGGCGGCACCGCCTGGATGGGTAAGCGCTTCTACTACCGTCCCGACATCCACATGCTGGATCTGCAATACATCAACATGAACGGCACCGGCGCCGGCCTCGACCGCATCGGCGCGGGTCCGGGCAAGTTCTCCTACGCCTTCTTCAAGGACCGCGACACCAACACCCTCGACGCCAACGGCAAGGTGGTCGGCACGCCGTCGGCGATCCGCCAGAACTTCATCTACGGCGACGTGCCGGTCAACACCGACGGCACCTTCGACATCGCGGCCACCATCATCACCGCCGAGGGCAAGAACGACGACGCCCTGGGCCAGAAGCACAACGGCTGGCAAGTGTCGCTGTTCCACAAGCAAGCCAAGGTATTCGGCGGCGCCAACACCTTCGGCGTGCAGTACGGCGTCGGCCCGGGCACCGGTATCGGCGTCGGCAACGGGCAAATGGGCGCCTCCGGCTACACCTCTCTGGGTTCGGACGTCAAGCGCGTGCGCGTCTTCAACGACCTGTGGATCCAGCCGACCGAAAACATGGGCATGGAAATGGTCGCCCTGGTGCAAAAAGACAAGTCCGACGCCGGCGGCTCGTCGACCTGGACCTCGCTGGGCGTGCGCCCGGTCTACGCCTTCAACCAGAACCTCAAGATGGTCGTCGAACTGGGCACCGACCGCGTCACCGACAGCCGTGGCCCGACCAAGCGCCTGACCAAGCTGACGCTGGCGCCGACGATCTCGGCCGGCCCTGGCCTGTGGTCGCGTCCGGAATTGCGCGCCTTCGTCACCTACGGCAAGTGGAACCAAGCGGCGACGGCCTCGGTCAACGCCTCCAACAATTCCGGCCCGATCTACAACAACGGCACCAGCGGCACCTCGTTCGGCGTCCAAGTGGAAAGCTGGTTCTAAGCTTCAAATGAAAAATGCGCGCCCGCGAAGGTGCGTATTTGGCGCCAATGTGATACATATGCTGATGTGCAATGCATGCGTGTGATGGGCGCCGCCCGGCCGGGGAGGCAGTCGCGGCCGGTTGTTTCAAAAGCGCCGGCACAGGCGCGTTTTCACCATGTCCGGGCGGACGGAATGTTCCGCCGCCGGGGCCCCAATACGTAGGACCATAATAAGGAATTTGGAGATGAAACTGAAACACATCGTCATGTTGACCAGCCTGGCATTCGCCGGCAACGCCTTCGCCACCGACGTCGAAGTGCTGCACTACTGGACTTCCGGCAGCGAAGCCAAATCCGTGGGCCAACTGCAACAGATCGTCAAAGAAGACGGTTTCGGCTGGAAAGACTTCGCCGTGGCCGGCGGCGCGGGCGAAAACGCCGCGACCGCGCTGAAAACCCGCGTCATCTCCGGCAACCCGCCGACCGCCGCCCAACTGAAGGGCCCGTCGATCCAGGAATGGGGCAAGGAAGGCGTGCTGGCCAACATCGACGACGCCGCCGCCGCCGGCAAATGGGACGCCGTGCTGCCGAAAGTGGTCGCCGACATCATGAAATACAAGGGCCACTACGTCGCCGCGCCGGTCAACGTGCATCGCGTCAACTGGATGTGGGCCAATCCCGACGTGCTGAAAAAAGCCGGCGTCGTCGGCGTGCCGGCCACCTGGGACGCGTTCTTCGACGCCGCCGAGAAAATCAAGAAATCCGGCGGCATCGCCATCGCCCACGGCGGCCAGCCTTGGCAAGACGCCACCGTGTTCGAGTCGGTCGCGCTGGGCGTGGGCGGCACCGAGTTCTACAAAAAAGCGCTGATCAAGCTGGACCAGAAAGAACTGACCAGCCCGACCATGGTCAAAGTGTTCGACACCCTGGGCAAGGTCAAGGGCTATATCGACAAGGACGCCGCCGGCCGCGACTGGAACCTGGCGACCGCCATGGTCATCAACGGCAAGGCCGGCTTCCAATTCATGGGCGACTGGGCCAAGGGCGAGTTCTCCAACGCCGGCAAGATCCCGGGCCGCGACTACATCTGCGCCGCCGCGCCTGGCACCGACAAGGCTTACACCTTCAACGTCGACTCGTTCGCCATGTTCACCCAGAAGGACGCCGAAGCCAAGAAGGGCCAGTTCGCGCTGGCCACGGCCATCATGAATCCGAAGTTCCAGGCCATCTTCAACCTCAACAAGGGTTCGATCCCGGTGCGTTCCGGCGTCTCGCGCGCCAAGTTCGACGATTGCGCCATCAAATCGATGGACGACATGGATTCGACCAACAAGAACGGCGGCCTGGTGCCATCGTTCGCGCACGGCATGGCCTTGCCGTCGGCGACCCAGGGCGCGGTGGTCGACGTGATCGCCAAGTTCATGAACTCCAACATGAGCTCGAAGGACGCGGTTGCGGCGCTGGCGAAAGCGGCCAAAGTGAAGTAATCCAGGAGCCGTGCATCGGTCCGCCACGGCGGGCCGCGCCGGCAACAGGGCAGGCAGCGCACGGCTGCCGGCCCTTCGTTTGAATCCGCGCCCGCCACCGGCGGGCCGATGCAACGACGTGCTCCGACGGCGCCGCCGCCCCCCCGCGGCGGCGCCTCCCGCTTTTCCTTCTTCATACGGCAGTCCTATGTCCCTACGCAAGCATTTTGACCGATGGATACCGCAACTCGTGCTGGGCCCCACGCTCGTCGCCAGTCTGGTATTCGTCTACGGCTTTATCTTTTTGACCGGTTATATATCCCTGACCGAATCCCGGCTGATGCCGAACTTCGAATTCGCCGGCCTGGTCCAGTACTACGAGCTGTTCGACAACGAACGCTGGTGGACCTCGCTGCAAAACCTGGGCATCTTCGGCACCCTGTTCATCGGCGCCAGCATCGCCATCGGCCTGTTCATGGCGATCCTGCTGGACCAGAAAATCCGCGCCGAAGGCTTCCTGCGCGCCATTTACCTGTACCCGATGGCACTGTCGTTCATCGTCACCGGTACCGCCTGGAAGTGGATGCTGAACCCCAGCCTGGGCTTGGAAAAGGTCATGCACGACTGGGGCTGGACGTCGTTCACCTTCGACTGGCTGGTCAACTCCGATATGGCGATCTACACCGTCGTCATCGCCGGCGTGTGGCAGTCGTCCGGTTTCGTGATGGCGCTGTTCCTGGCCGGCCTGCGCGGCATCGACGACGAAATCATCAAGGCGGCCCAGGTCGACGGCGCCACCTTGCCGACGATTTACCGGCGCATCGTGATTCCGGCGATGCGTCCGGTGTTCTTCAGCGTGCTGCTGATCCTGTCGCACATCGCCATCAAGAGTTTCGACCTGGTGATCGCGCTGACGGCCGGCGGACCGGGCAACTCGTCGGACGTGCCGGCGATCTTCATGTACCAATTTTCCTTCACCCGCGGCCAGCTCGGCCTGGGTTCGGCGTCGGCCATGATGATGCTGGCCACCATCGTGGCGGTACTGGTGCCGCTGATGTATATGGAAGCGCGCAGCGCAAAGGCGATGAGATGACACACACTAAACCAAGCATCAACCTCGGCCGCGGCGTCATGTACCTGCTGCTGATCCTGTTCGCGGTCTACTACATCGCGCCGCTGTACGTCATGCTGTCGACGTCGTTTAAATCGCTCGACGAGATCCGCAGCGGCAACCTGCTGGCGCTGCCGGTGCTGTGGCAGACCGACTCCTGGGCCAAGGCCTGGTCGTCGGCCTGTACCGGCGTCACCTGCAACGGCATGCAGCCGTTCTTCTGGAATTCGATCAAGATGGTCATTCCGGCCGTGCTGATCTCGACCTTCCTGGGCGCCTTCAACGGCTACGTGTTCGCGCATTGGCGCTTCCGCGGTTCGGAAATGCTGTTCGCCGCCTTGCTGGTGGGTTGCTTCATTCCGTTCCAGGTGGTGATCCTGCCGATGGCGCGCCTGCTCGGCCAGTTCGGCCTGGCCAACACCACCACCGGCCTGGTATTCGTCCACGTGGTCTACGGCACCGCCTTCACCACGCTGTTCTTCCGCAACTACTACATCGGCGTGCCGGAAGAGTTGATCAAGGCCGCGCGCATCGACGGCGCCGGCTTCTTCCTGATCTTCCGCAAGATCGTGCTGCCGATTTCCGGCCCGATCTTCGTCGTCAGCATCATCTGGCAGTTCACCCAGATCTGGAACGACTTCCTGTTTGGCATCGTCTTCGCCTCGGGCGAGTCGCAACCGATCACGGTCGGGCTGAACAACCTGGTCAACACCTCCACCGGCGTGAAGGAATACAACGTCAACATGGCCGCCGCCATCATCGCGGCGCTGCCGACGCTGCTGGTGTACCTGGTCGCCGGTCGTTATTTTGTGCGCGGCCTGACCGCCGGCGCAGTCAAAGGTTAAGGAGTACATACATGTCTAGCTTATCGATTCGCAGCATCCGCAAGGTCTATACCAACGGCGTCGAAGTGCTCAAGGGCATCGACATCGAGATCAAGGACGGCCAGTTCCTGATCCTCGTCGGCGGCTCCGGCTCCGGCAAGTCCACCTTGCTCAACATGATCGCCGGCCTGGAAAGCGTCACCTCCGGCCAGATCCTCATCGACGGCAAGGTCGTCAACGACCTGCCGCCGAAGGACCGCGATATCGCCATGGTGTTCCAGTCGTACGCGCTGTACCCGTCGATGACGGTGCGCGAGAACATCGCCTTCGGCCTGGGCGTCAAAAAGGTCCCCAAGGCGGAGCAGGAGGAGATCGTCGCGCGCGTCGCCGAAACCTTGCAGATCACCCATTTGCTGGACCGTCGGCCGGCCCAGTTGTCGGGCGGCCAGCGCCAGCGCGTGGCGATGGGCCGGGCGATCTCGCGCAAGCCGTCGCTGTTCCTGTTCGACGAACCGCTGTCGAACCTGGACGCCAAGCTGCGCGTGGAAATGCGCGCCGAGATCAAGCTGATGCACCAGCGCCTGCATTCGACCATCGTCTACGTCACCCACGACCAGATCGAGGCGATGACGATGGGCGACCTGATCGCCGTGATGAAGGACGGCGTGGTACAGCAACTGGGCACGCCGCAAGACATCTACGACAACCCGGCCAACCTGTTCGTGGCCGGCTTCATCGGCTCGCCGTCGATGAACTTCATCACCTGCCGTCCGGCCATCGACGCCAACGGCGACGTGTTCGTGGCCATTGAAAACGCCGGCCAGAGCGCGCGCCTGAAGCTGCCGTTCGACGCCGCGCTGCTGCGCCCGTTCGCCGGCCGCGACGTCACGCTGGGCATCCGCCCGGAGCAGATCACCGACCTGAGCAGCGCGCACGGCGAAGGCGGCCAGACCATGTCCTGCCTGGTCGACCTGGTCGAGCCGACCGGCCCGGACACGCTGTTGACGACCAAACTCAACGGTGGCTCCGTGACCTGCCGCGCCCACCCGCGCGAAGCGGTGCAGCCGGGCCAGACGATGACGCTGTCGTTCAACCTGTCGAAGGCGGCGTTGTTCGACCCGAGCAACGGCGAGCGCATCGTCTAAGGCGGGGCGGGGCCGTGCGCGCGGTCTATAATGGACCGTGCGGCGCATGAAAAACCAGCGGCGTAAGTCTGGGGGGGAGACCCAGGGCGATTGCATGAAGGATCAGATGGCCAGGCCCAACACCTTGCCAAGGTAGTCGGCGTTCCAGCCCGCCTTTAGGCGCTTGGAGGCGACGC
>NZ_JBJXIB010000056.1:0-36494 GCF_046115965.1 Janthinobacterium sp. CG_23.3
CTACGCAAGCAAGGCCATGGCATGCTTGAGGTTCTGCTCCGGGCCTTCAACGGTAATCCTATCCCGCTTGCCGCATAGCGGCTGAACAGTCACTAAAGATTTTCATTATTTTCCTATAAGTATATGTATTTCACCGCAGAATGTGCGAGCGACAGATCGTTATTGCATTTTTTTATTGAATGTATTTAATTCCATGAAATGGAGAAGGATGAATGTGAGTTAAACGATGGGGCGGATGTGTTTTTCGGGATCTTCCAACTATCAGATTTGCCATGGATGAAATGTTACCATCGAATTAATTAGGCAATTGTTTGAATAGGAACGTAATGCCGTCTTTAATAATTCTTTTAAATTAAATGAAAGGGTGTTAAGAGTTTGTTCGGTGGGGTGAGTGGCGTTGCTATGCAAGGGGGCAAGTGCGCGAGCCGCGCAACCTCGGCACTGACCGCCATGGCCAGATTCCGGACATGCAGAACAGCCACATCGCGAGCTGGTTCAGCTTGGCTTCGCGTTCCTGGCCTATAGCGGGGCGCGGTAAATCAGACCTGGTTTCAACGTTGTCGAGTTGGAGACTGGAGCGGGGTTCGACCGGCGTGCGCGGCAAACCTGGAGGGGGTGTACGCTACTGCAAGCGCACCTTGGTGCGGGTTTTTTGCTGTGCGTAGTGGTAGGTATTGCTGTTTTACAAAAGAAATGATGATGCAAACTTGCCGCACGGATCGCCGCAGGGAGACGCCGAGCCTCCGGAGTATTTCCTTCCGACAGTGCCCGACGGTGCAAGTATCGAGCAAATCGAATTTGGCGTTGACGTCGCGCGACCTTGGGGCTGGCCTGAACCGGCCCCAAGCTTGTTTCCCGGCCGCTAGCCCAGGCCGGCGATGCGGGCGTTGCGCTCGCGTTCGAGGCGGGTGATGTAGCGCTGCACGTGGGCTAGCATCGGCCGCGGGATGTCGACGAACTGGCAGCCGAGCCGCCGGTTGAGCTTGTTATTCAGCAGCGTCATGTCCAGCGAGTTGCGGATTTGCAGCGTGGTGGTGACGGTGCCGACGTCCGGCAGCTCGATGCGGCAACCCGGGTATTCCTTGCCGATGGTGTCGCCCAGCATTAATTTGTTGTCCATGATGGCGATGCCGCCGCAACTGATGTCGGCCAGCGGGAACGGCGTGGCCGCGCCGCCCAGTTCCGCCGGCAGCGGGATGATGACGCGCACCGGGTTGCTGACCGGCGTGCCCATGCGGTAGTACTCGCGCCGCTGCAGGCGGATCAGGGTCAAAGGCAGCGCGATTTTCAGCGCCGCGCCGTTTTCGAACGTGCATTCCTGCACCTGCTCGCTGGAGAACAGGATGCGGATCTTGTCGAGCGTGGTCTCGAACGAGATGCCGTTGGCGACGACGATGCGGCGGTTTTGCTCCTGGTTGATGGAGCGGTCCAGGATCACCGTGTTTTGTTCCGCGTCGACTTCGAGGATCGAGGTGACGCAAACGTCCGACTCGCCGTGGATCAACATGCGGATTAGTTGTTTCTTTTCCGCTATGCCTCGCAGCAACGCAACGATTTCCTTGCGCGATTCGACTTCAAAGTCATGCCAGTTTTCGAGGCCGGAATCGATGTGGTGTGCTTGCATTGAGTGGTTCTGCCTATGGCTCGGTGAGTAGGGCGGCGGTGTCCGGCGCGGGCGGCGGCGCGGCGCCGCTGCTTTGTGCGCTTTCCACATGATATAACCAGGCCAGCAGTTCCGCAATCGCCCGGTACAGCGCCGGCGGAATTTGCCGGTCCAGGTCGATTTCCATCAGCAGCGCCACCAGCTCCTTCGATTCGTGCACGAACACGCCGTGCTCCTGCGCGCTGGCGATGATGTTGGCGGCGACCAGGCCGCTGCCCTTGGCGACGACGGTGGGCGCGCCGGCGTCGCGCTGGTAGGCCAGCGCGACGGCCGTCTGCAGGCCGCGCCGCGGCGCCTCATTGGGCATGGCCGGCTCCGTCGTCGGCGCCGATGGTGAGCGAACTGAGCGGCGAGCCGGCCGCCGCCATCGATGTTTCCAGCGCGTCCGCGTGCAGGCGCAGCGCGGCGGCGCTGCCGGCCGAGCCGGTGCTGACCTGGATATGCACCTGGTCGCCGACCAGCACCACCGAGGCGTTGACGTCGCCCAGCAGCGGAAAGCGGAAACGCACGCCGCTGCGCCAGGTGCGGGCCGCTTCGTCGCCGTCGCGCTCGCCGCGGCCGTCGTCGGGCGCGTCCTTGTGTACTTCCCACTCCATGGGCTGGCCCGGCCAGGCTTCGCCCTGCCATAACACGCGCGCCTGTTCGTGGGTGTGCAATTGCAAATTGATGAGCTGGGCAGCGGCCAGGTCGGTGCCGCCGGCCGCGCGCTCGGCCTGGGCCGCCTGCGACAGCTGCGCCATTTGCGGCTCGCGCAGCAAGTCTTGCAGCGGGCGTTTGCCGGCCGCCCATTCGGCCACGTGGGATTCATAGAACAGGCCGCTGGAGCCGAGCGCGTTGCGCAGGCTGTGCGCCAGCGCGGCCGGCGGCGCGTCCGGCGCCGCCATCAGCGGGCTGCCGCCGACGATGCCGAGCGGCGCGCCGGGCCGGCTTTCGGCCCGTTGCAAGATGCCGCTGATGGCGCGCGCGGCGCCGCTGAGCGCCGGCGCCGGCGCGCTCGGATCGAAGCCCGGCAACTGGTTCGACGGCGTCAGCGGGGCTTTGCTGAGCAGCACCGCGGCCAGGCTGGCCGGACGCGCCTGCTGGGCGGCCTGGGCTTGGGCCGCGGTCGTTGTTGCCTGGGGCGTTTGCGCCGCGGCGCCCTGCTGGGCGGCGCCCTGCTGGGCGGCGCCGCTCTGCCCGTGCGGCAAGGTGGCGTCGGCGTCGGGCGCTTCCGGTCCGGGGTCGGCGTAGGTCAGGGTGACGTTGCTGCTGGCGTCGCGGCCGCGGCCGATCTGGAAGGTCGGCCGTGGATCGAGCGCCACCAGCGTCAGCGGCACCTCGGCGCCGACCGGAAAGCCCGGCGGCAGCGTCATGCGCACCGGGCCGCCGGCGACGTTGACCAGCGAGCTGCCGTCGCCCAGGCGCGCCAGCACGGCGCCCTGCATCGACTGGCCCAGCAGCGCTTGCAGCGAACGCTGCAGGGCCAACTGGCGCGGCTCGCCGATCGATTCGACGGCGAGCGCGGCCCGCACGGCCGTTGGCGCGGCGATGCCGCTGGCGTCGAGCCGCTGCATGTTGCTCCCCCCCCGGTTTAGGTGGCGCCGTAGACGTTGGCCAGGCGCCGCTCGGTGCCGGTGCTGTGGATCAGCGCCGACAACTGGGCCATCCACGGCATGGTCAGGTCGCGGATCTTGCGGTCGTCGTCGAGCATTTTTTTGATGCAGTCGACTTTCGTCTGCCGGCTCTGGCCCTTCAGCGCCGGCGGCTCCTCGCCGTCCTTGAGCAATCGCACCTGGGCCGCGCAGCGCTGCTCCAGCTCGCCCAGCAAGTCCCAGTCGGCGTCGCTGGCGGCCCGTACCATTTGCTCGGTCAGATCGACCATCGATTCATATATTGCTAACACTTCTTGGCTGGTCATTGGCTCAGGCGCTCGCAAGGATGGACGCGTTGGCGGGCGCCAGCGCGGCCGGTTGCACGGCGGGCGCGTTGCCGATGGCGTTCCAGGCGTCGCGCAAATCGCTCAGCAACAATTGCACTTCCTCCAGCTTGTCGCTGCGGTTTTGCAGATTCGCCTCCAGCAGCAGCTTGCCCATGTAGTCGTACAACGCGTCCAGGCTTTCGGCGATGTCGCCGCCGGCCTTCTTGTCCAGGCTGGCGCGCAGGCCGCTGCCGATGATCAGCATGGCCTTGGAAATGGCGGCGCCCTTTTCGGCGATGTTACCGGCCTTCATGTGCATCTGGGCGCTGACCACCGCCACCAGCGCGCCGTCGAACAGCATGACTACCAGCTTGTGCGGCGTGGCGGCAACGACTCCCGTCTCCAGTCCCACTTTGGCGTACGCGTCGACGCCGCGTTGCATGGTTCCAAACATCATCTTCTCCTGGTTGTTGCCTAAATAATCAATGATTCCGCGATCGGGCGCCGGGGACCGCTTGCGCACGCTTGTTGCTCGCCAGGCCCCCAATATAAGTCATTATCGGCAGAATCAATTAAGACTTGAGAGGGGCGATTAGGCTTCAGTTTCGCGCATCCGCCGCGGGCCGCCGCCCGGAGGGGGGGGGCTGGAGCCGCGCCGCCCCCGGCCGGGTGCCTGGCGCACCCGGCATATATATGGCGTCATGCATCGCGGGGCGTAGCGGCGTTCCCACGGCATCGGTAACTATTGCCTTGTACCATTTTATTTTTTAAAAAGCCTTCAGTTTTCGCGGGGTGTTCCGTTAATGAATTAACTGCGGTGAACAAGCGAACTGATTCACGAAGTCGCCGCCCTTACCGTATCATCCACAAGCCAACCGGAGAAATACCATGAGCATCATCAACACCAACATGGCGTCGCTGAACGCCCAACGCAATCTGAAATCGTCGGGCAATGACTTGAACTCGTCGCTGCAGCGCCTGTCTTCCGGTATGCGCGTCAACAGCGCCAAGGATGATGCCGCCGGCCTGTCGATTGCTTCCAAGATGGATTCGCAGATCCGCGGCATGAACCAGGCCATCCGCAACGCCAACGACGGCATTTCGCGGGTCCAGACCGCCGACGGCGCGCTGCAAAACACCACCGACGCGTTGCAGCGTATGCGTGAACTGGCGGTGCAGGGTGCGAATGAAACCAACGGCACGGCCGAGTGGGCCAATATCAACACGGAGATGCAGGCGCTGAACACCGAGGTGGCGCGTATCAAATCCGACACCAAGTTCAACGGCACCGCCGTGCTCCTCGGGGACACCACCGACATCCAGGTCGGCGCCGATTCGGGCCAGAAGATCACCATCACCTCGAACGAAGTTGTCGATGTCGTCATCGCCCCCATCACGGACGCGGCCTCGGCGCTGGCCGCGCTGGGCCAGATCGACATTACCTTGGCAGCGGTCAACACCGAGCGCGCCAACCTGGGTACGGTGCAAAACCGCATGGGTTACGCGATCAGCAACCTGCAAAGCTCGGTCGAGAACCAGTCGTCGGCGAAAAGCCGCATCATGGACACCGACTTCGCGGCGGAAACGGGCAAACTGACCCGCGCCCAGATCCTGCAACAGGCCGGCACGGCGATGCTGGCCCAGGCCAACACGGTGCCGAACGGCGTCATGGCCCTGCTGCGCGGCTAATCGCCCAAATGGCGCTTTCGTAAGCGAAGGCAGTGTTGTATTCTTGAGGGAGCGGATGAAAATGTTGGATTCGCGCGTTGGATCAAAAAAGCCCGGCGCGCGAAGACATCTTTTTATACCCACACAAGTGTGCATAACACTGCATTAGGTCCGCGGGGGGGGGGGGGGGGGGGCCCCCCGCCCCGCGCCTCCCAAAAAACCAGATCCCCCCCCTCCCCCACCCCTCCCAACCGCCACACCCCACACCCCCAACCACCCCTCCTCCCCCCCCCCCCCACAGTATGCTCCTCGCCTTCCCCCCCCCCCCCCCCCCTCCCCCCCCCCCCCCCCCCCCCCCCGCGTCCGACTAAGGAGTATCCGTCATGCTGTCATCAATTAATGGTAACGCCGCCGCCCCGGCCGCGGCACCGCCCCCCCCGCCGCCCCAGGCCGGCAGCGCCGCGCCCGCGCCGCCGCTTGAGCGGGCCGCGCCCGCGCCCGCGCCCGCGCCGGCCAGGAGGGATACGCAACCGTCCGGCCGCGAGATGGAGGACGCCGTCAAGTCGCTCAACGAGTTCACCGGCCAGACGGCGCAGAACGTGCAGTTTTCGATCGACCAGGACAGCGGCAAGACCGTGGTCAAGGTGATCGACACGCAGACGCAGGAAGTATTGCGCCAGATTCCCAACGCCGAGGCGCTGTCGATTTCGCGCTCGCTGAATAAATTGCAGGGTTTGTTAATCCGCGACAAGGCGTAAGCGCGCGGGTACGCCGCCGCGGCCGCTTTGCCGGCCGGCCCGCCTCACAGGAGAATGAAATGGGTATTTCCGTTACCGGGGTTGGTTCCAACCTCGACGTCAACAACATCGTCTCCCAGTTGATGGCGTCCGAGAACGCGCCGCTGAACCTGCTGAAAGCCAAGGAAACCACGTTCAACGCCAAGCTGTCGGCCTACGGCACGATCCAGTCGGCGCTGTCGACCTTCCAGAGCGCGCTCAAGGCGCTCAGCACCGGCGCCCTGAACGCGCAAACGGCCACCAGCAGCAACTCCACCGTCCTCACCGCCAGCGCCGGCAGCACCGCAGTCGCCGGCACCTATTCGATCGAGGTCACCCAGTTGGCGCAGCGCCACAAGCTGTCGGCCGCCAACGGCCTGGCCAGCACCACCGCGGCGCTGGGCTCGGGCACGATGTCGATCCAGATCGGCTCCAAGCCGGCCGTCGTCATCCCGACCGCCGACTATTCGCTGCAGGGCTTGAGCAACGCGATCAACGCGGCCGGCGCCGGCGTCAGCGCGACCATCGTCAACGACGGCAGCACCAACCGCCTGGTCGTCACCGCCACCGACAGCGGCGCGGCCAACGCCATCACCATCACCACCGACGGCGGCCTGTCGCAGTTCGCCACGAGCGACCCGAACATGACGGTGCAGCAGGTGCCGCTGGACGCCACGCTGAAGATCGACAATATCCTCGTCACCAAGCCGTCGAACACGATCACCGACGCCGTCACCGGGCTGACGCTGAACCTGGTCGCGACGAATATCGGCAGCACCGTCAAGGTGGCCGTGGCGCGCGACCCGGCGGCGATGAAAACGGCGGTCACCGGTTTCGTCGAGGCCTACAACGCGCTCAGCGCCAGCGTCACCAAACTGACCGCCTTCGACGCCGCCGCCAAGAAGGGCGCGGTGCTGGTGGGCGACGCCGGCGCCAATTCGATCATGGTGGCCTTGCGCAAGGAGATGGGAACGGCCAGCAGCGGCGGCACGCTGACGCGCCTGTCGGACATCGGCGTCTCCTTTCAGCGCGACGGCAAACTGACGGTGGACGACAAGAAATTGACCACGGCCTTGAGCGGAAACGTCACCGACATGGTGCAGTTGTTCACCTCGACCAGCGGCTATGGCACCAGACTGAACGCTCTGGCCACGGAGATGCTGTCGAGCAGCGGGGTGATCAAGACGCGCCAGGAGGGGTTGAAGGAAACGATCAAAGGCATCACCGACGACCAGCTCGACATGCAGGACCATTTGGCGGCGGTGGAAAAACGCTACCGCAAGCAGTTTTCGACGCTCGACTCGACCATGAGCAGCCTGAACGGTACGCGCGACTTCCTGACGCAGCAACTGGCGGCGATCGCCAATAACTACTAGGCGCGACCCAACCGGGGCCGCCGCCTCAGTCGGCGGTGACGACGCGGTTCTTGCCGGTCTGCTTGGCCTGGTACATGGCGCGGTCGGCGCGTTTGACCAGCTCGGACTGGTCCTCGTTGGGGCGGCGCAGCGCGACCCCGGCCGAAAACGTGATCAACACCTTTTCGTTCTCGTGCAGGAAGAAATGCTTGGTCAGTTCGCGTTGCAGCCGCGTCATGGTCGAGGCCGCGGCTTCGACCGTGGTTTCCGGCAGCAGGATCAGGAATTCCTCGCCGCCGAAGCGGGCGATCACATCCATCGAACGCAGCGTGTCCTTGACGATCTTCACCAGGTGCTTCAGGGCGGCGTCGCCGGCCAGGTGGCCGTAGGTGTCGTTGAGGCGCTTGAAATCGTCCAGGTCGAGCATGGCGACGCACAGCGGCGTGCCGCGGCGGTCCGAGCGCGCCGTTTCGCGCTCGAACACGTCGTCCAGGCCGCGCCGGTTCAGGCTGCCCGTCAACTGGTCTTCCCGCACCAGTTCGCTCATGTGCTGCAACTTCGCCTCCAGCGTGTGGATGCGCATCTCGGCGTCCTGCACCTCTTGGCGCGCCAGCACCATCTTGTCGCGCGCGCGCAGCGCCTCGGTCTGCACCACGCGGGTTTCGCGCAGCACCTCGTCGAGGATGTGGTTGAGTTCGACGATGTTGTCGCCCTTGCTGATCTTGTCCGAATAGCCGCCGATCTTTTCGTGGAAGTCTCCGGTGCTGGCGGCGACCTGGCTGAGGCGGTCGATGAAGGTCATCATCATGTTCTTCACCGTCAACTTGACGTCCGCCAAGCTGTGCTTGAGCTGGCTCTGCTTGTAGATCACTTCCTTCAGGCTGCGCGTGGCGTCTTCCAGCGCGCGCTGGTCGAGCGGGCCGGAGATCAAGTTTTGCACCGCGTCGATCTGGCCGCGCAGCCAGCTGTCGTCGTCGAGCAGCTCGCTGACGTTTTCCAGCAGCAGTTTGAACAGGCGCAGCAGCAATTCCTGCTGTTCCGCCGTGTCGCCGCTTTTCAGCTCGATCTGGTAGCACAACTGCTTCAGGCGCACGGCGATTTCGTTGAGTGCCTCGTCGGTGTGGGCTTGCTTGATGGCGTTGCCCAGCGATTCGGATTCCTGCACCAGCGCCGGCGCGCCGCTCAGCAGCGAGGCGACGGCGAAGCTCAAGGTGCGGCTGAGCAGCTCGCGCAGCTGGCGGCTTTGCTCGCCCTCGGGCGCGGCGGCCGTTTCGATGCCGACGCCCTTGCGCAGGTGCCGGTCGGCGAGTTGCGCCAGCGCCTTGGCGTAGCCGTCCCAGTCGCGCGCCTTGACGGCGCGGTTGAAGCGGCGGCCGAACTCGGCCAGTTCGCCGACGTTCTCGCCGAGCTTGACGGCGAAACCGTTCAGCACGCCGGCGGCGCCGTCGTCGGCCGCCATCGGGGCGCTGGCCGCCACCACGGCGGCCGGTTCGGGCTCGTCGCTGACGCCGGCGATTTCGTTGTAGATTTCGCGGTAGGCTTGCGGCGTCGGCGCGATGCGCCGCGTGGCCAGGCGGCGGAACGCCTCGCGCGCGATGTCGGCCGGATTTTGCGCCGCCGCCGCGGTGGCGCCGGCGAGGGCGGCGGAAGGGGGAAGGGGTTTGCTCGACATGGTGCGCACGGCCTCTATATGGGATTGCTGACTGCCTCTATGATATGCCAAGCGGCGGCGCGCCAATGGCAGAATTAGCGGCTGGAAGGCATCTTACTTTGCGGCATCAGTTTGCCCGCCGCCCGCCGGCGCGCCTACTCGACCAATTGGTTCTTGATCGCGTAATGGGTCAGCTCGGCGCTGTTTTTCAGCTTCATCTTCAGCAGCAGGCGGGCGCGGTATTCGCTGACGGTCTTCACCGACAGCGACAGTTCCTGGGCGATCGCGCCCACCGTCTTGCCCGAGGCGATCATCGTCAGCGTCTGGTATTCGCGGTCCGACAACGTGTCGTGCAGCGGCGTGGCGTGGTCCTCGCCGACGCTGTTGGCCAGTTCCTGCGCCAGCGCGGCGCTGATGTACTTCAAGCCGCCGGCGACCTGGCGGATCGCCGTGACCAGCTCGCGCGGCGCGCTCTGCTTGGTCAGGTAGCCGGCCGCGCCGGCCTTCAGCGAGCGGATCGCGTACTGGTCCTCGCGGTGCATCGACAGCATCAGCACGGCCATTTCCGGGCGCTCCTTCTTGATCTGCTTGAGCACGTCGATGCCGCTGCGGTCGGGCAGCGAGATGTCGAGCAGCACCACCTGGCAGTCGGCGGCGCGGAACAGCTTGACGGCGTCGAGGCCGTTTTCGGCCTCGCCGGCGACGACGATGTCGCCGGTCTCGGCGAGGATTTGCTTCAAGCCTTCGCGCACGATCGCGTGGTCGTCGGCGATGAAGACCTTGATGGTGGGCGTTTCTGTCATGGGGTCGTCATTCTTGTTCGTATTGATACTATTACGGTTAAACCGGCGGCGCGCTGTTGCCGCTGGCCGGCGCGGCGGCGGCAGCCGCTATTATCGTCGCCCTTGGCGTGGCCAGCTTGATTTTGATGGCGACGACGGTGCCGCCGCCGGCCGCGTGGCTCAGCGTCAGCGTGCCGCCCAGCGCGTTGGCGCGTTCGGCCATGCCGCGGATGCCGAACGATTTCGGCTTGGCGCGGTCGGCCTGCCAGATGCCGCCGCCATTGTCGGTAATTTTCAGGCTGATGTGGTGGCGCAGCCGCGCCAGGCGCACCGTCACGCGGCTGGCGTTGGCGTGCTTGGCGATGTTGGTCAGCGCCTCCTGGAAGATGCGGAACAAGGCGGTGGCCTGGTCGAGGTCGAGTTCGATCTCCTTCTGGTTCGAGGCGAAATGGCAGGGCAGCCCGGCCTGGGTTTCGAACTCCTTGCTTTGCCATTCGAGCGCGGCGACGATGCCCAGGTCCAGCATCGACGGGCGCAGGTCGAGCGATATGCGGTGCACCGCGTCGATGCTGCGGTCGACCAGCTGGTCGAGGTAGGCCGCCTTGGCCGCCAGGTCGGGGTCGCCGGGCAGGCGCTTGGCCAGCATCGCCAGCGCCATCTTGATGGCCGTCAGGTTGCCGCCCAGGTCGTCGTGGATCTCGCGCGCGATGCGCGTGCGCTCCTGCTCCTTGACGCGGTCGGCGTGGGCGCTCAGCTCGGCCAGGCGGGCGCGCGAGCGCTGCACCTCGAGCTGTTCCAGGCGGCTCTCGGTGATGTTGGTCATGATGCCCTCCCACTGCACGGCGTCGGCGCCGGCGCGCGGACTCGAGCGCAGGTTGATCCATTTCACGTCCTTCCAGGCGTCGACCCAGATGCGGCCCTCCCAGTTCCAGCTCCACAGCGAGGCGCGCGACGCTTGCATCGAATCGAGGTAGGACTTGCGGTCGTCGACCAGGATCAGTTCGAGGAACAACTCGGGGCGCCGCTGCAGCTCGGCCGCGGTCAGGCCCAGCAGCGCCTGGCAGCCGTCGCTGAGGTAGGGGAAGGCGACGGCGCCGTCGGCGCCCAGGCGGAACTGGTAGACCAGGCCGGGCGTGTTCGAGACGATGGCGTTGAAATGCGACTGCACCTGTTCGAGCGCGGCGGCGCTGGCCCGCGGCGCGCTCATGTCCTCGCCGATGGCGATCAACAGGGCCTGGCCGTCGCGGTCGGCGCGCAGCAGGCGCAGTGTCAGCGGATACAGCGTGCCGTCGCGGCGGCGGTGCTCGGTGTGCAGGTTGACCTGGGCGCCGATGGCGTGGCCGAGGCCGGCCAGCAGCGCGCCGAACTGGACCCGCGTCAATTGCGGCGCCAGCGTGAACGGCGTCATCGCCGCCAGCGCGGCCGCGTCGTATTGCAAGTTGGCGCGGGCGGCGGCGTTGACGTCGACGAACTGCAGCGTGGCCGCGTCGATCAGGTAAATCTCGGACGGCGAGCCCTGCATCACGGCGGCCAGGCAGGGCGTGTCGTGCGGGGCGGCGGCGCTGGGGCGCTTCGGTTTGCTCATGGGAAGGGGGGAAGTCGACGGTTAAGGACGGCGGCGGGCGCGCCAGAAGGCGGCGAAGCGGCGCAGCACGCGCGCCGGCCGGGCGCTCAGGCGGCCGGCGCGGGCGCGGCGGGCGGCCCACCAGTTGCGCCGCGCCGCGCCCAGCAGGGCGGCCAGGCCGTCGACCCGGCGCCAGGCGCGGGTGGCGCGCAGGCGGCCGATCCAGTCGTTCTTGACGGCGATGAACTTGCCGTGCCAGCGCGCGAACCAGGGCAGCGACAGCAGCGCCGGCCGGGTCAGGCCGTACAGGCGCGCCACGGCGGCCGCGCCGGCCAGCTTGGCGACGACGATCACGCACACGCCCGAGAACGGATGGCCGCGGGCGATCGCCAGCAGCGCTAGCAGCTTGACCGGGAACAGCAGCACCGCCGGCAGCGCGAACACCGCCAGCGCCCAGTAGGGCGGCAGGCGGGCGATGCCGCTTTCAAGCGCGCGCAGCGGCGGGAACTGGGCGACCCAGCGCATCAGGCGCGCGCCGACGTCCCACAAGCACTCCTCGAACAGAAGGCAGAGCGCGGCCAGGTAGACCAGCGGCGCGAACAGCCAGCGGCGCCATGTGTAAAATCGTTTCATCGGTCTTCGGGTTAGGTGCCACGCGGCGTTGCGTGTTTCTCGGATGATACGTGAAAAAGTCGCCATGTTGCCGCAAACGCGTGCGCGCGCGCGGCGCCAGTGCCGCTACAATGGTCGGCATGAACAAAGCATTTGTAAAAGAGTCGGACCACGACGATGACGACGAAGCCGCCGCGCTGGCGCTGGCGATCCCGCTTGGCGCGAAGAATTACATCACGCCGGCCGGCTACCAGCGCATCAAGGACGAACTGCTGCGCCTGATCGACGTCGACCGGCCCGAAGTGGTGAAGATCGTGCATTGGGCGGCGTCGAACGGCGACCGCTCGGAAAACGGCGACTACATCTACGGCAAGCGGCGCCTGCGCGAGATCGACCGGCGCATCCGCTTCCTGACCAAGCGCATGGACCTGGCGGCCATCGTCGACCCCAGCGTGCACCACGGCGGCGACCAGGTCTTCTTCGGCGCCACCGTCACCTACCGCAACGGCGCCGGCGAGACGCACACCATCACGATTGTCGGCATCGACGAACTGGACCCGCTGAACGGCAAAATCAGCTGGGTCTCGCCGGTGGCGCGGGCCATCACCAAGGCGCGCGAGGGCGACCTGGTAACGTTGACCACGCCGCACGGCGCCGAAGAACTCGAATTGCTGGCGGTGCGCTACCCGGCGCCCGCGCCCGACTGAGCGCACAAATCGTGGTCTGTCCCCGGTCTTAATGGCGCGCTCGTTGCGCGTTATCAGGTGAGGGACGTGGGCCTCTGTTAACTTGGAAATGTGTTCAAGTTGGAGGACTGCCATGCCGCGCCGCGCCCGCCTCGTTTTGCCTAACGTTCCCTTGCATCTGATTCAACGTGGAAATAACAGGCAAGCGTGTTTTTTTGCCGATGCCGATTACCGCGTCTACCTGGCGTGGCTGGCCGAACACGCCGACGCGAACGGTTGTCGCGTGCATGCCTATGTATTGATGAGTAATCACGTGCATTTGTTGATTTCCGTAGACGAGGCGGGATCGCCTGGTGCGCTGATGAAGGCCCTGGGTCAGCAATATGTGCAGTACGTCAACCGCCGCTACGGACGCAGCGGAACGCTGTGGGAAGGGCGTTTCCGCTCCTGCCTGATACAGCAGGAAATGTATCTATTGATATGCCAGCGCTATATTGAACTCAATCCCGTGCGCGCGGGTATGGTGCAGGAACCGGCCCAGTACCAATGGTCCAGCTATCGCGGCAACGCCGAAGGATGCGCCGACCCGATTTTGCGTCCCCATCCCCTGTATAGCGGCATGGCTGAGGATGCCGGCGAAAGGCAGCGGGTCTATCGTTCACTGTTTGATGACGCGCTGGCGCCGGAGCGCGTCAATGCCTTGCGCAAGGCGACAAACGGCAATTTCGCGCTCGGCGACCTGGCATTCACCGAACAGGCCGCCGCGGCGCTGGGCAGAAGGGTGGTGCCGGATACGCCAGGGCGGCCGCCAAAAACAAAGTAAGGGGACAGACCACGATTTCCGGGAAAGCAAAGTAAGGGGACAGACCACGATTTCCGGGAAAGTATTTCCCGGAAATCGTGGTCTGTCCCCGGTGTGGCGCTAGCTGCGTTCGCGCAGGATGCGGTTGACGCCGCTGACGCGGCGCACGTTGCGCAGCAGTCCCGCCAGGTGCACGCGGTCCTTGACTTGCACCGTGAAGCGCAACTGGTGCAGCACGTGTTCCTTGTCCTCGTCCATGCCGACGTAGGTGATGTTGGCGTCGGATTCGCCGATTTCGGCCGCCACGCGCGCCAAAATGCCTTTTTCGTTGTTGATCAGCAGCTTGATGCGGCAGTCGAAGCGGCGGTTCAGTTCCAGGCCCCAGCGCACGGCGATCCAGCGGTCCGGCTCCTTGACGCGCTGGCGCTTGGCCAGGCTGCAGTCGCTGGTGTGCACCAGCAAGCCCTGGTCGCGCCGCAACTGGCCGATGATCTGGTCGCCCGGGATCGGCAGGCAACACGGCGCCAGTTGCACCGACACGCCCTCGCTGCCGCAAATGGTCACCGGGTCGAGTTCGGCCGCGCTGTTGTGGTCGATCGGCGCGCTGGCCGATTCGCCGCCCATCAGGCCGAACAGGTGGCGCGCCACCAGCGCCGCCATGCGCTTGCCGATGCCGATGTCGGCGTGCAGCTCGTCGAGCGATTTGGCGCTCGATTCATTGAGCAGGCGCTCGACCAGCAGCGCCGGCAGCTCCGGATGGATGCTCAGGTTGAGCAGCGCCTGGGCCAGCAACTGTTGCCCCAGCACGATCGATTCGGGCAGGTTGATGGTGCGCAGGTGGTGGCGGATGGCCGAGCGGGCCTTGCCGGTGCGCACGAACGACAGCCAGGTCGGGCTGGGCCGCGACGACGCGTCGGTGACGATCTCGACGATGTCGCCGTTGCGCAGTTCGGTGCGCAGCGGCGCCGTTTCGTTGTTGATCTTCACCGACACCGTATGGTCGCCGATGCCGGTGTGGATCGAATAGGCAAAGTCGACCGCCGTGGCGCCGCGCGGCAGCGCGATGATCTTCGACTTCGGCGTGAACACGTAGACCGAGTCGGGGAACAGGTCGACCTTGACGTGTTCCAGGAACTCGGCCGAGTCGCCGGTCTGCTGCTGGATGTCGAGCAGCGACTGCAGCCAGGCGTGGGTGCGCTGCTGCAGGTCCGACAGGTTCGAGTCGCCGTTCTTGTACAACCAGTGCGCCGCCACGCCGGACTCGGCGGTGCGGTGCATTTCCTGGGTGCGGATCTGGAATTCGACCGGCGTGCCGTACGGGCCGATCAGCGTGGTGTGCAGCGACTGGTAGCCGTTGAGCTTGCGGATCGCGATGTAGTCCTTGAACTTGCCCGGCATCGGCTTGTACAGGCTGTGCAGCGTGCCCAGCGCAACATAGCAGTTCGGGAAGCTGTCGACGACGACGCGAAAGCCGTACACGTCGAGCACCTGGGAAAACGACAGGCGCTTGCTGCGCATTTTCTTGTAGATGCCGTACAGGGTCTTTTCGCGGCCGTACACCTCGGCTTCGATCTCGGCCATCGACAGCGTGTTCTTGACCGATTCGAGGATTTTCTTGACCACTTCGCGGCGGTTGCCGCGCGCCGCCTTGACCGCCTTGGCCAGCGTGCGGTAGCGCAGCGGGTACAGGTGCGAGAACGACAGGTCCTGCAGCTCGCGGTAGATGTTGTTGAGGCCGAGGCGGTGGGCGATCGGCACGTACACTTCCATCGTCTCGCTGGCGATGCGGCGCTTCTTGGCCGGCGCCATCACCTCGAGGGTGCGCATATTGTGCAGGCGGTCGGCCAGCTTGATCAGGATCACCCGCACGTCGCTGGCCATGGCCAGCAGCATCTTGCGGAAATTTTCCGCCTGGGCTTCGATCTGGCTCTGGAACTCGATCTTTTCCAGCTTCGACAGGCCGTCGACGAGGCTGGCGACCGGGGCGCCGAAGCGCTCGACCAGCTCGTCCTTCTTGACGTCCTGGTCCTCCATCACGTCGTGCAGCAGCGCCGCCATGATGGCCTGGGCGTCGAGCTTCCAGTCGGCGCAGATTTCGGCCACCGCGATCGGGTGGGAAATATACGGTTCGCCCGAGCGGCGCACCTGGCCCAGGTGCATCTCGTCGGAGAAGCGGTAGGCCTCCTTGACCTTCTTCAGCTCGGCCGGGCTGAGGTATTCGCCGAGCTTTTCGGCCAGGTGGCTGATAGAGGCGACCCCGGCCGGCAGCACCGGCGGCGCCGACGGCGCGGACGTGGCAATGCCGGACGCGTTGGCGCCCGGCACTTTCGCCGCCGGGCGCGGGGCCAGGGCGGACGGTCCCGCTGAAGTCGTGTCGGCTGGAGTCGGGGTCATAAAGCTGTGCGTTCCGTCGCAGGGTGAAGAAAAGGGTACTGGAAAACCTGAGTCAGCACGGTGCGGGTACGCCGGTCCCCAATTACATCGGGACCTTTTTCAGCATTTCGATGCCAACCTTGCCGGCCGCGATTTCGCGCAGCGCGACCACGGTTGGCTTGTCTTTCGCGTCAACCTTCGGGGTGTGGCCTTGCAGCAATTGACGGGCGCGATAGGTCGCGGCCAGCGTCAGTTGAAAGCGGTTCGGGATATTCTTGAGGCAATCTTCAATTGTGATACGGGCCATCTTAACTCCTAATAATGCGACTGGTGGCGGTGCTGTTGCGGTGCTAATGCTATTCCGCGTGGATGCCCAACTGGGCGAAGAGCGATGCGTTGCGCGCCGCTTGTTGCGCAAACCGGCAACGGGTTGCTCTCACGATCGCCGTCAATTCCGACAAGGCGACCGTAAACTCTTCATTAATAATAACATATTCGAACTCCGGAGCGTGGGCGATTTCGCCGCCGGCCGCCAGCAGGCGCCGCGCGATGACGTGCTGGCTGTCCTGGCCGCGCTTGTTCAAGCGCTCTTCCAGCGCGTCGATCGACGGCGGCAAAATGAAGATGCCGGCGGTGCGCGGGAACTGTTTGCGCACCTGGCGCGCGCCCTGCCAGTCGATTTCCAGCAGGATGTCGGTGCCGGCCGCCATCTCTTTTTCGACCAGGATGCGCGAGGTGCCGTAGTAGTTGCCGTGCACTTCGGCCCATTCGAGGAACTCGCCGGCGCCGGCGCGCGCGACGAAATCCTCGGCGCTGGTGAAGTAATACTCGCGGCCGTGCTCCTCGCCCGGGCGGGGCGCGCGGGTGGTGGTCGAGATCGACAGCTGGATGGTCGGCTCTTGCTGGAGCAAGGCGTTGACCAGCGTCGATTTGCCGGCGCCGGACGGCGCGACGACCATGAACAGGCTGCCGGATAGGGCGGTGGATTGGCTCATGCTGATCTTCCTCGGACGATGTTGGCTGGGGCGGGCCGCGCGCACGCGTCGCCCAAAGGCGTATTTTACCAAGAGCAACGCCGTCCGGCGAGGGGCGGAATCAAAGCGCCGCCGGATCGGCCACAAACCGACGCCGGCGACGCGGCGCCCGAGCGCACCCGTATCACGCGTGCGGCGGAAGCAAATGAGACTTGTTTGCAAGTATCCGCGCATTTTGTTAGCATCGGCATCCCATCCACCTTTGTAGGGCACGCCCATGACGCCGTTTAAACTTGCCACGCTGGCCGCTGTTTGCCTTTCCGCCGCCGGCGCCGCCGGCGCCCAGGAGTTGAACCTGTACTCGGCGCGCCATTACCAGACCGACCAGGCGCTGTACGCCAATTTCACCAAGCAGACCGGCATCAAGATCAACCGCATCGAGGCGGGCGAGAACGAGCTGCTCGAGCGCATCAAGAACGAGGGCGCCAACAGCCCGGCCGACGTGTTGCTGACGGTCGACGCGGCGCGCCTGGCCAAGGCCGACGAGCTCAACCTGTTCCAGCGAATCGACTCGCCGCTGTTGAACGCGCGCATTCCCGCGCACCTGCGCAGTCCCGACTGGTACGCCTTTTCAACCCGCGCGCGCGTCATCGTCTACAACAAGAAGTCGGTCAACGGCGCCGACGTGCAGAGCTATGAAAGCCTGGCCGACGCCAAGCTCAAGGGCAAGCTCTGCGTGCGCTCCGGCTCGCACCCGTACAACCTGTCGCTGGGCGCGGCGCTGCTGGAGCACCACGGCGAGCAAAAGACCCACGACTGGGCCAAGGGGCTGGTCGCCAATTTCGCCCGCTCGCCGAAGGGCGGCGATACCGACCAGATCAAGTCGGTCGCGGCCGGCGAGTGCGGCGTCGCGCTGGCCAACTCCTACTACGTGGCGCGCCTGATGCGCTCCGACAAGGCGGAAGACCGCAAGGTGATGGAGGCGGTCACCGTGGTGTGGCCGAACCAGGCCGGCAGCGGGACCCACCTGAACATTTCCGGCGCCGGCGTGCTCAAGTTGGCGCCGAACAAGGCCAACGCCGTCAAATTCCTGGAATACCTGGCCTCGGACCAGGCCCAGGTTTATTTCGCCGACGGCAACAACGAATGGCCGGTGGTGCAAAACGTCAAGGTCGGCAACCCGGCGCTGGACGCCCTGGGCCCGTTCAAGGCCGACACCTTGCACGTCGGCAAACTGGCGAAACACCAGGCGGCCGTACAGAAGATCTACGACCGCGCCGGTTGGCAATAAAACGGGGCGGTAACGGCCCGGTACCGCGTTGCCCATGCGCGCAAGGCGCCAGCCTCGCCGCGCTGTGCGCGCTGTCCCGGGCCGGTCGCACCACATTGTGGGGCGTCGGCGCCTTCGCTAATAGCAAGGGCGCAACCCGGGGGGGCGGACCTCCGGGGTCCGACCCCGGCGTTCGGCGAATGGTTTTTTCACCGTTCCCGGCCAACTAGCGGGGCTGCCTGCCGCGGCGTATCTGCCACGACAGCACGATCAGCGGCAGCACGCCGACGGCGACGATGGCCAGCGCCGCCGTCGACGCCTCGGCCAGCCGCTCGTCCGACGCCAGCGTGTAGGTTTGCGTGGCCAGCGTATCGAAATTGAAAGGCCGCATCACCAGGGTGGCCGGCAACTCCTTCATCACGTCGACAAACACCAGCAGCGCCGCCGTCAGCATGCCGCCGCCCAGCAGCGGCAGATGCACGCGCCGCAGCGTCGCCATCGGCCCGAGTCCGAGCGAGCGCGCGGCGTCGTCCATGTTGCCGGTGATTTTCGCCAGGCTGGTGTCGACGGTGCGCAGCGACACCGCCAGGAAGCGTACCAGGTAGGCGTAGATCAGCGCGCCCACGCCCCCGGTCAGCAGCAAGCCGGGGTTGTGGCCGCTCACGGCCAGCAGCGCCGTCGACAGCCAATTGTCGAGCTGCGACACCGGGATCAGCACGCCGACGGCGATCACCGAGCCGGGCACCGCGTAGCCCAGGCCGACCGCGCGCCTGGCCAGGCGCAGCGGCCAGTGCCGCGACACGCGCCCGGCGTAGGCGATCAGCACGGCCAGCGCGACGGCGATGGCGGCCGTCAGCGCCGCCACCAGGAAGCTGTTGCGCGCCAGCTCGACGAAGCGTTCGCCGAACTCGGCGTCGCCGCTGCGCAGCGCCATGTCCAGCAACATCCCCGCCGGCAGCAGGAAACCCAGCGCCAGCGGCAGCAGGCAGGCGGCGAAGGCGGCCAGCGCGCGCCAGCCGCGCAGGCGCCGGTTCGACTGCGGCCGGTTGCGCCCGGTGGTGTTGTGGAAGCGGGCGCGCCCGCGCGAGAGGCGCTCGGCCAGCAGCAGCAGCGCGACGAAGCCGAGCAGGGCCGCCGCCAGTTGCGCCGCGGCGACCCGGTCGCCGAGCGCGAACCAGGCCCGGTAGATGCCGGTGGTGAAGGTGGGCACGCCGAAGTAGGAGACGGCGCCGTAGTCGGCCAGGGTTTCCATCAGCGCCAGCGCGGCGCCGGTGGCGATGGCCGTGCGCGCCAGCGGCACCGAAATGCGCCAGAAGCTTTGCCAGGCCCCCAGTCCGAGCGAGCGGCCCACTTCCAGCATGCCGCTGGCGCGCTCGAGGAAGGCGGCGCGCGCCAGCAGATACACGTAGGGGTAGAGCACGAAGACGAACACCAGCACCGCGCCGCCGGCGCTGCGCACGTCCGGGAACCAGTAGCCGCCGGCCTCCCAGCCGCCGGCCGCGCGCAGCCAGGTCTGCACCGGGCCGACGAACTGCAAGGCGTCGGTGTAGGTGTAGGCCATGACATAGGCCGGCACGGCCAGCGGCAGTACCAGCGCCCACTCGAACACGGCGCGGCCGGGGAAGTCGTGGATGCTGACCAGCCAGGCGGTGGCGACGCCGACCACGACGACGCCCAGCGCGACGCCGGCGCACAGGATCAGCGTGTTGGCGATGTAGCCGCCCAGTACCGTCGAGGCCAGATGCCGCCAGGTGTCGCCGGCGCCGCCGCGCAGCACGTTGGCCAGCACGCTGAGGATGGGCACGGCCAGCAGCGCGGCGACGGCCAGCGCGCAGCCGGCCAGCGGGGACGGGCCGCGGCGGCGCGGCGCGGCGCGGATGACGCTTGACGCGGATGTCGGCACGGCACTCCTCATTGAAAATGGGAATTATAATAGACGATTGCCATTTTCCCCGCCGCCCCATGCCCTTACTCGATCTGCAGCAGGTTTCCTACGCCTTCGGGCGCCGGCAGGTGCTCGACAAGCTGTCGTTCCAGTTGCAGGCCGGCAGCATCGCCTGTCTGCTGGGGCCGTCTGGTTGCGGAAAAACCACGGTGCTGCGCTGCATCGCCGGTTTCGAGGCCGTCAGCGCCGGCCGCATCGCGTTGAACGGCGCACTGGTCAGCAGCGCCGGGTTGCACCTGGCCGCCGAGCGGCGCCGCATCGGCATGGTGTTCCAGGACTATGCGCTGTTCCCGCATTTGACGGTGGCCGCCAACATCGGCTTCGGCCTGCACGGCGGCGCCGCCGCCGCCCGCGCCGCCCGCGTCGCCGAATTGCTGGCCACGGTAGGCCTGGCCGGCCTGGGCGGCCAGTTCCCGCACGAGTTGTCGGGCGGCCAGCAGCAACGGGTGGCGCTGGCGCGCGCGCTGGCGCCGCGGCCGCGCCTGTTGCTGCTCGACGAACCGTTTTCCAACCTGGACGTGGATTTGCGCGAGCGCCTGGCGCTGGAGGTGCGCGGCATCCTGCGCGCCGAGGGCGCCACCGCGGTCATGGTGACGCACGACCAGCACGAGGCGTTTGCGATGGCCGATGAAATCGGCGTGATGCACGAGGGCCGCATCCAGCAGTGGGACACGCCCTACAATGTGTACCACCGGCCGGACAACCGCTTCGTCGCCGATTTCGTCGGCCAGGGGGTGTTCCTGCCGGGCGCGGTGCTGGCCGGCGGGCGCATCCAGATCGAACTGGGGGTGTTGCCGTCGCACAGCCTGGGCGCGGGCGCGGCGCCGGCCGGGCGCCGGGTCTGCGTGTTGCTGCGGCCCGACGACGTGGTGCACGACGACGCCAGCGCGCTGCGCGCCGAGGTGGTGGCGAAGGCCTTCCGCGGCGCCGAGTTCCTCTACACGCTCAAGCTGGCCAGCGGCGCGCAACTGCTGTCGCTGGTGCCGAGCCACCACAACCACGCCATCGGCGAGCGCATCGGCATCGTGCTCGGCGTCGACCACGTGGTCGCCTTCGAGCAGCTCGCGGGTTAATTCATCCGCGGGGGGCGCCCCGAACCGGTCGGCACACTCGCCGACGCGTTTGGCGGGCGGGCGCCTGATGTTTTCCGATCGCTGCATATGATAGCGCGATACGGCCTGATCGGGAGGGTCGGGCAAGGCCGTGTCGTCCAGCCGGAAGCGTTGGCCGAGCATGTTTTAGTCGCGTTCGCCCAAGGCGGCGATCCGGGCGCGGCCAGCGCATGCCATGCCGTCCGGTCCTCAGACATTTTTCTAACAGCAAGATCCCCGCCGCTTGCAACCTTACTCCAAATTCTGCACCTGCTCGCGCATCTGTTCGATCAGCAGCTTCAGGTCCATCGACGCGTCGGCCAGCTCCTTGACCGAGGCCTTGGCGCCCAGCGTGTTCGCTTCCCGGTTCAGTTCCTGCATCATGAAGTCGAGCCGTTTGCCGACCTGGCCGCCTTTTTTCATGATGTGGCGGGTCTCGGCCAAGTGCGCCGACAGGCGCGCCAGCTCCTCGGCGACGTCGATGCGGATGCCGTACAGGATCACTTCCTGGCGGATGCGTTCCATCGCGTCCTGGCGCGAGTTGGCCGAATTCGAGGCCATGCCCAGCGCGTCCTGCATGCGTTCGATGGCTTTTTGCTGGAAGGCGGCGACCACCTGCGGCATCAGCGGCGTGATGCGCTTGACGATCGCCTCCATCGCGTCGATGCGCGACACCAGCACCGCCTCGAGCGCGGCGCCCTCGCGCCGGCGGCTCTCGACGAAGGCCGTCACGGTGCGCTTGCCGAGCGCGCCGACGTCGGCCTGCAGCGACTCCTGGCCCACTTGCGCCTCTTCGATCACGCCGGGCCAGCGCAGCAGCTCGGCCACCGACATCACCGGCGCCGAGGCGAAGTGCTGGGCGATTTCGCCCTGCATGCGCGCCAGCTCGGCCAGCAGCGCGGTGTTCAGCGCCTGGGTGCCGGGGCTGGCGGCCTTGCGTCCAAAGCTCAGCCGCACCTCGACCTTGCCGCGGGTGACGGCGGCCATGACGGCCGTGCGCAGGTCCGGTTCGAGCGCGCGCAAATCGTCGTTGATGCGAAATTGCAAATCGAGAAAGCGCGAATTGACACTCTTGATTTCAATTGTTAGTGTGCCCGCCGCGCTCTCGCTGGTGGCGACCGCGTAACCTGTCATGCTTGAAATGCTCAATGGAGTCCCCGGTTTTATCTTTACAATACAGTATTTTATACACACAATCGTGCAGGTTAATGCAAGGAAACCCATGGCTGCACAAAACAACGCCGCGCTGCCGGATGGCCTGGAAATTGCTGGATACCGCATTGTAAAGAAAATTGCGTCCGGCGGGTTCAGTATTGTATATCTGGCCGAAGACGCCGAGGGCGGCGCGGTGGCGATCAAGGAGTACCTGCCGAGCGCGCTGGCGCTGCGCCAGCCGGGCCAGCTCGCGCCGAGCATTTCCAAGGCCCACCTGCCGGTGTTCCGCATCGGCCTGAAGTGCTTTTTCGAGGAGGGCCGGGCGCTGGCGCGCATCGCCCACCCGAACGTGGTGCGGGTGCTGAATTTTTTCCGCGCCAACGACACCGTCTACATGGTCATGGCCTACGAGTCCGGCTATTCGCTGCAGGAGCACATCGCGCGCCAGCGCAACAAGGGCAGCAAGCTCGGCGAGGCCTTCATCCGGCAGATCTTCATCCAGGTGCTGAACGGCCTGCGCGAGGTGCACGCCAGCCACCTGCTGCACCTGGACCTGAAGCCGGCCAACATCTACCTGCGCACCGACGGCACGCCGATCCTGCTGGACTTCGGCGCGGCGCGGCAAAGCTTCAACGCCGACCTGCCGGCGCTAACGCCGATGTACACGCCCGGCTTCGCCCCGCCCGAGCTGTACCAGAAGGGCGCCAGCCTGGGGCCGTGGTCGGACGTCTACAGCATCGGCGCGGCGATGTTCGCCTGCATGGTCGGCTCGCCGCCGCAGCCGGCCGACCAGCGCCGCGGCGACGACAAGATGGCCGAGCATTTCGCCCGCCTCGACGGCGCCTATTCGGCCGAGCTGGTGCAACTGGTGCGCGCCTGCCTGATGAGCGAGGTGCTGGCGCGCCCGCAAAGCTTGTTCGCGCTGCAGAAGGTGCTGCTGGCGGCGCCGGCGGCGCGGCCGGCCGCTGGCGCGCTGGCGCGCTGGTCGGCGCGCCTGCGCGCGCTGGCCGGGCGCCTGGGCCGGCCCGGGGCGGGCGGCGGCGCCGCGCCGAACACCCGGCAATCCTGACGCACCCCATTTTCAAGAGGCAACGTATGCAATTCTCCGTCTACCAGGAAAGCCATCTCGGCGGCCGCAAGGTCAACCAGGACCGCATGGGCTACAGTTTCACCCGCGACGCGCTGCTGTTGGTGCTGGCCGACGGCATGGGCGGCCACCTGCACGGCGAAATCGCCGCCCAACTGACCTTGCAAGTGATCTCGCAGCGCTTCCAGCAGCACGCCACGCCCTACGTCAAGGGGCCCGAGCGCTTCCTCGAGGAGAGCCTGCTGGCGGCGCACCAGGAAATCCACCGCTACCGCCTAGCCCACAACCTGGCCGAGGCGCCGCGCACCACCGTGGTGGCCTGCCTGATCCAGTTCAACTCGGCCACCTGGGCCCACTGCGGCGACTCGCGCCTGTATTGGATGCGCGGCGGGCAGATCCTGGCGCGCACGCGCGACCACTCGCACGTCGAGTCGCTGATCGCCAAGGGCCTGGCGGCGCCGTCCGAGCGCGCCACCCACCCCGACCGCAACAAGCTCTACAACTGCCTGGGCGCGACCGCGCTGCCGAAGATCGACTTGTCCGGCCGCGCCAGCCTGCTGCCGGGCGACCAGATGTTATTATGCTCGGATGGATTGTGGGCGATGCTGCCGGACCAGGACCTGGCCGAACGCATGCACGCGCAAACGGTGGTGCGCGCGGTGCCCGACATGCTCAGCGCGGCGTTGGCGCTGGCCGGGCGCCACGCCGACAACGCGACCGCGCTGGCGATCATGTGGCAGGGTAGTAGCGTGGTCGACAGCGCCAACAGCGTCGCCGCCGGCGACGCCAGCGTGATCTCGACCGAGGCGCTGCCGCAGGACCTGGTCGGCTCGACCATCCAGGGCATGCCGGCGCCGCCGGCCGCGGCCGACGCCTTCGACGACGACGAGATCGAGCGCGCCATCGCCGAAATCCGCGGCGCCATAGAAAAATCATCCCAAGTACTTAAATAACAAACCAGGAAGCCAACCATGTCATTTGAAACACGTCCCAGCGGCCGCGCCGTCGATGCGCTGCGCGCCATCCGCCTGAGCCGCCACTACACCAAGCACGCCGAGGGGTCGGTGCTGATCGAATGCGGCGACACCAAGGTCATTTGCACCGCCAGCATCGAGGACAAGGTGCCGGGCTTTTTGCGCGGCAAGGGGCAGGGCTGGCTGACGGCCGAATACGGCATGCTGCCGCGCTCGACGCACACGCGCATGGACCGCGAGGCCGCGCGCGGCAAGCAGTCCGGCCGCACCCAGGAGATCCAGCGCCTGATCGGCCGCTCGCTGCGCGCCGCCTTCGACCTGCAGGCCTTCGGCGAGCGCACGCTGCACCTGGACTGCGACGTGATCCAGGCCGACGGCGGCACCCGCACCGCCTCGATCACCGGCGCCATGGTGGCCGCGCACGACGCCTTCGCGCAACTGGTGGCGCGCGGCGCGATCGACGCGCTGCCGTTGAAAAGCTTCGTCGCGGCGATCTCGGTGGGCGTCTACCAGGGCATGCCGGTGCTCGACCTCGACTACGTCGAGGATGCCGGCTGCGACACCGACATGAACGTCGTCATGACCGAGGCCGGCCACTTCATCGAAGTGCAGGGCACCGCCGAGGGCGTCGCCTTCGACCGCGCCGGCATGAACCGGCTGCTGGACCTGGCGCAGGGCGGCATCGCCGACCTGATCCGCATGCAAAAACAGGCGCTCGGCCTGGGCGTATAAAAACAGCAAGGGGACAGACCACGCTCCAGGAAAATCTTTCTCGGAAATCGTGGTCTGTCCCCGGTTTGCACTCCTACATCGACATTTTCATGACACAACAACTGATCCTCGCTTCCAACAACGCCGGCAAACTCAAGGAATTCAACGAGCTGCTCGCCACCGTCGGCTTCGCCGCGCGCGCGCAGGGCGAATTCGACGTGCCGGAGGCCGACGAGCCCTTCGCCACCTTCGTCGAAAACGCGCTGCACAAGGCGCGCCACGCGGCGCGCCTGACCGGCCTGCCGGCGCTGGCCGACGACTCCGGCGTGTGCGCCAACGCGCTCGGCGGCGCCCCCGGCGTGTATTCGGCGCGCTACGCCGGCGAGCCGAAGTCGGACGCCCGCAACAGCGCCAAACTGGTCGCCGACCTGGCGCCGCACGCCGACAAGTCGGCGTATTATTACTGCGTGCTGGTGTTCGTGCGCCACGCCGACGACCCGCAGCCGGTGATCGCCGACGGCCGCTGGCACGGCCGGATCGTCGCCGCGCCGCGCGGCGCCGGCGGCTTCGGCTACGACCCGCATTTCTGGCTGCCGGAGCTGGACAAGTGCGCCGCCGAACTCACGGCCGACGCGAAAAACGCGCTGTCGCACCGCGGCCAGGCGCTGCGCGAATTAATCGAGAAACTGCGATGATTCCTATCAAACTGCACGGCGCCGCCAGCAAGCCCGGTCCGTCCAGCGCCGCCGCCGGCGCGCTGAAGTACCTGCAGCCGGGCGCGCTGAACCTGGCGGCGCTGCCGCCGCTGTCGCTGTACATCCATTTTCCGTGGTGCGTCAAAAAGTGCCCGTACTGCGACTTCAATTCGCACGAGGTGCGCGGCGGCTTCCCCGAGCGGGAGTACCTGGACGCGCTGCGGCTGGACTTGGAGATGGCGCTGCCGCTGATCTGGGGCCGCAAGATCTACACCATCTTCATCGGCGGCGGCACGCCCAGCCTGATGTCGGCGGCCGGCCTGGACCGGCTGATGTCGGACGTGCGCACGCTGCTGCCGCTGGACGGCGCGGTCGAGGTGACGATGGAGGCCAACCCCGGCACCTTCGAAGCTGAAAAGTTCAAGTCCTACCGCGCCAGCGGCGTCAACCGCCTGTCGATCGGCATCCAAAGCTTCAACGGCCGCCATTTGCAGGCGCTGGGGCGGATCCACGACGACCACGAGGCGCGCCGCGCGGTCGAGATCGCGCAGGCCAACTTCGACAATTTCAACCTCGACCTGATGTACGCGCTGCCGTCGCAAACGCTGGCCGAGGCCAGGCTGGACCTGGAGACGGCGCTGTCGTTCGCGCCGCCGCACCTGTCGCTGTACCACCTGACGCTGGAGCCGAACACGCTGTTCGCCAAGTACCCGCCGGTGGTGCCGGACGACGACGCCAGCGCCGACATGCAGGACATGATCGCCGAGATCAGCAAGGCGGCCGGCTTCGGCCAGTACGAGGTGTCGGCCTACGCCCAGCCGGGCCGGCGCGCGCGCCACAACCTGAACTACTGGGAGTTCGGCGACTACCTCGGCATCGGCGCCGGCGCCCACTCGAAGATCTCGTTCCCGCACCGGGTGCTGCGCCAGGCCCGCTACAAGCAGCCGAAGGCCTACCTGGAGGCGGTGAAAAACGGCAATCCGGTGCAGGACGAGGCCGAGATCGGCCGCGACGACATGGGTTTCGAGTTCATGCTCAACACCTTGCGCCTGACCGGCGGCTTCCAGCCCCAGCTGTTCAGCGAGCGCACCGGCCTGTCGCTCAACGCCATCGAGCAGACCATGAACCAGGCCGAGGCCAAGGGCTTGCTGTACCGCGACCACCGGGTCATCCGTCCGACCGAGCTGGGCCAGCGCTTCCTCAACGACCTGCAGCAAATGTTCCTCGGCGCTTGAGGGGGGGCGGCGCGCCGTCAGTGCGGCCGCAGCGCGCGCAGGCGCGCCAGCTTGCCGGCGTAGAGCTGCTGGTCGCGGCGCGTGGTGCTGGCGTCGAACGCCAGGTCGAGCTGCCGTTCGGCGCGCTCGGCCTGGCCCAGGCCGGCGTAGGCTTGCGCCAGCCAGAAATGGAACTCGTGGTAATCGGGATCGCGTTCCAGCTCCTTCAAGAACAAGGCCGCCGCGCCCTCGAAGTCGCCGCGGCGCAGCGCCGTGCGCCCCTCGTTGAAATAGGCGAACGGCGGATGCGGCAGCAGTTGCGCCAACTGGCGCCGCAGCGCCTGCGCCTCGTCGGCGCGGCCCAGCGCCGCCAGCGTCTGCGCCAGGTTGTCCATCACGCGGATGTCGGCCGGCGCGCGCGCCAGCGCCAGCGCGAAGGCGCGCCTGGCCTGCTCCAGGTCGCCGTGGCGGCGGAACGCCACGCCCAGCGTGTTGTAGGCGGCGCCGAAGCCGGGTTGCCGGCGCACCGCCGCCGCCGCCCACCAGTAGGCGTCGTCGACGCGCTCCTGCGCCAGCGCCTCGGCGGCGCGGTTGTTCATGTACATCGCCGCCACGGTGGCCTCGTCGATGGCGACGGTGCGGTAGCCGCGCGTCTGTTGCGGCGGCAGGAAGTCGATGGTCATGTTGGCGCCGGTGTCGTAGCCGATTGACTGATCGAGCTTGCCCGTTCCCAGCACCAGGTTGACGTGGCCGCTGACGAAATACAGTTCGCCGTTGCGGCTCCAGTTCTCGTCGGCCAGCACGCTCTGGTACTGCACCCGCAGCCCCATTTCACCGGCCAAGGCGGCCGTCATCAGCACCAGCGACAGGCAGTTGCCGGCGCGCGCCTCGAAGGTCTGGGCGGCGTCGTATTCGAGCTTGAGCTGGCCTTTGCTGTAGAGCGCGTCGAACAGCACCTGGCGCGGATTCCTGCCGCGCGTCCTGGGCACGATATGCTGGCGCAGGTACTGCCGCATCGGTTCGCTCACGGCGAAGATGGCGGCGGCGTCGATCGCTTCGGACGGCGCGCGGAACCGCGCGTCGGCGAACAGCCCCGGCGGGGGCGGCGCCGGCGGCGCCGTCGCGCAGGCGGCGAGCAGGGCGCACAGCAACGCCAACGCGGCCCGGATTCTCATGCGGCGTCTCCTTCGGCGCGGACGAGAACGAAGGCGGTGCGCCGTGCGTCCAGTATCCGCGCCTGCGAGTCGCCTGTCAAACAAGCTCGGCACAGACCAGCCACCGCGAGCGAGGCAAGCAACCGCGGGGCCAGGTCTCAGCATAACGGTTTGCTTGCCTTAAAAACCGCCATATCGAAACCTGGCCCCGGGGTTGTGGCGTGCCGGCCCGGGCGGCGGCCGAGCGCTGCGCCAGGTTGCGCACCTCGGTGGCGACGACGGCGAAGCCGCGGCCCTGTTCGCCGGCCCGCGCCGCTTCGACGGCGGCGTTCAGCGCCAGGATGTTGGTCTGGAAGGCTCCATCGAGGCGGCGGTTTCCTCCAGCGAGCTGGCTTGCTGCTCGGTGCGCGGTTCGCACTGGCGCGCGCGCTGGCCGAGGCGGATACGAATGGGTGGCGACATCGACTAGTCCCGGGAAAGCGCGATTCGGAAGGCGGATAGGGCATTCTAGCCAGCCGCGCCGGCCCGGGCCGCGGATTGGCGCCTATTCCACGCCGCCGCCGAGGGCCCGGTACAGGTCGATCGCTGTGGTGGTGCGCAGCAGCCGCGCCTGCACCAGCGACTGCTCGGCGCTGAACAGTTCGCGCTGGGCGTCGAGCACGTCGAGGGCGCTGGCGACGCCGTTGTCGAAGCGCAGTTGCAGCAGCGCCAGGCGTTCGCCCTGGGCTTCGCGCACGGCGCGCTGCGCCGCCACCTGCTCGCCCAGGTAGGCGCGCGCGGCCAGCGCGTCGGCCACTTCGCGAAACGCCACCTGGATGGTTTTTTCGTAGTCGGCCACGGCGATGTTCTTGCGCGTGTCGGCGAGGCTCAGGTTGGCGCGGTTGCGGCCGCCGTCGAAGATCGGCAGCAGCAGTTGCGGCGCGAACGACCAGTTGCCCGAGCCGCTGTCGAACAGGCCGGAAAAGGCCGGGCTGGCGCTACCCAGCGCCGCCGTCAGGCTCAGGCGCGGGAAGAAGGCGGCGCGCGCGGCGCCGATGTTGGCGTTGGCCGCCTTCAGGCGCAGCTCGGCGGCACGGATGTCGGGCCGGCGCGCCAGCAGCTCGGACGGCAGGCCGGCCGGCAGCGCGTTCATGGCGTCGAGCGCGGCGTCGTCCGGCGCGGCGCCAGCCGGGACCGTCGTCGGCGTCGCCGCGGGCGCCTGGCCGACCAGCAGCGTCAGCGCGTTTTCCGCCTGCGCGCGCTGGCGCGCCAGCGTCAGCGCCGTCGCGCGCGCCCTGGTACAGCGTTTCGTTCTGGCGCAGGTCGAGCCGCGACGCGGCGCCGGCTTCGAGCCGGCGCCGGGTCAGCTCGAAGGTGCGCTCGCGCCCGGCCAGGGTCTGCGCCGCCAGCGCGTACTGTTCGGCCAGCGCGCGTTCGGTGAAGTAGGCTTTCGCGGTTTCCGCCACCACGGCGAGGTGCGCGGCCTGGCGCGCCTCCTCCGTGGCCAGGTACAGCGACAGCGCGGCCTGGCCCAGGCTGCGCACCCGGCCCAGGTAGTCGAGTTCGAACGTGGGCATGCTCAGGCCGGCGTCGAAGCGCTCGCCGACGCCGGCCCGGCCGTTCTGGCCGAGCGCGGCGGGCGCGCGCGCGCGCGTGGCGCCCAGGGCCGCGTTCAGCGTGGGCAGGCGCTCGGCCGAGGCCAGGCCGTATTGCGCGCGCGCCTCCTCGATGCGCAGCGCCGCCGTGCGCAGGTCGCGGTTGTGCTCCAGCGCCGCGGCGATCAACTGCCGCAGGCGCGGGTCGCTGAAGAAGCCGCGCCAGCCGATGTCGGCGGCGCTGGCGCCGGCGCCGGCCAGCTCCGGGCCGGCCGCCGGGTAGGCCGGCGCCACCGGCGCGTCCGGGCGCTGGTAGGGCGGCGCCAGCGCGCAGCCGGCCAGCAGGGCCAGCGCGCCGATGGCGCCGAGGCGCCGCGGGGAGGGGAGGGCGGGGCCGCGCTTAATCATGTGCTTTCTCCGCTGGCGTCTCCAGCTTGTCGAGTTCGTGGGCGGCGAGGCGGCGCTGGCGCTCGCTGCCTTTGAACGTTTTGCGTATCACGACGAAAAACACCGGCACCAGGAACACCGCCAGCACGGTGGCGGTGATCATGCCGCCCATGACGCCGGTGCCGATGGCGCGCTGGCTGGCCGAACCGGCGCCGCTGGCCACTACCAGCGGCAGCACGCCGAGGATGAAGGCCAGCGAGGTCATGATAATCGGGCGGAAGCGCAGGTGCACCGCCTCCAGCGTCGCCTCGACCAGGCCCATGCCCTGGGCCTGCAGGTCCTTGGCGAACTCGATGATCAGGATCGCGTTTTTGGCCGACAGGCCGATGATGGCGATCAGGCCAACCTTGAAGTAGACGTCGTTGGGCAGGCCGCGGATGGTGGCGCCGAGCAGCGCGCCGAGTATACCCAGCGGCACCACCAGCAGCACCGCGACCGGTATCGATTCGCTCTCGTACAGCGCGGCCAGCACCAGGAAGGCCGCCAGCAGCGACAGCGCGAACAGCGCCGGCGCCTGCGAGCCCGAGGTCTTCTCTTCGAGCGACTGGCCGGTCCATTCGATGCCGAAGCCGGCCGGCAGTTGCGCCGCCAGCCGCTCCAGCTCGTCCATCGCCTCGCCGGTGCTGCGCCCCGGCGAGGCGTCGCCCGACAGCTTGATGGCCGGGTAGCCGTTGTAGCGCACCAGTTGCACCGGGCCGACGCTCCAGCGGGTGCGCGCGAAGGAGGCGAACGGCACCATGTTGCCGGCGCCGCTGCGCACGTGCAGTTTCAGGATGTCCTCCGGCTGCAGCCGGGTCGGCGCGTCGGCTTGGATGACGACGCGCTGCTGCCGCCCGCCGCTGGCGAAGTCGTTGACGTAGGACGAGCCGAGCGCGTTCGACAGCATGCTGTTGATGTCGGCGAAGGACACGCCCAGCGCGTTGGCCTTGTCGCGGTCGACCTCCAGGCGCAGCAGCGGCGCGTCCTCCAGCCCCTCCGGGCGCAGGCCGCGCAAAACCGCGCTCTTGCCGGCCATGCCGAGCAGTTCGTTGCGCGCGGCCAGCAGCGCCTCGTGGCCCAGGCCGGCGCGGTCTTGCAGGCGCGCGGTGATGCCGGTGGCGTTGCCCAGCTCGCGGATCGGCGGCGGGCTGAGCGGATAGACGATGGCGTCGGCGATGCCCGACAGCGCGCCGAACGCGCGCCCGGCGATGGCCGTGGCCGACTGCTCCAGCGTGCGCTCGCCCCAGTCCTTCAGCGGCACGAACACCAGGCCGGCGTTCTGGCCGTTGCCGGAAAAGCTGAAGCCGGCCACGCTGATGGTGCGCGCCACCCCCGGCTGCTTTTTGAAATAGGCTTCGACCTGGTCGAGCGCCGCCAGCGTGCGGCTGGTCGAGGCGCCGGCCGGCAGCTGCACGTTGGTCACCAGGTAGCCCTGGTCCTCGTTGGGCAGGAAGGACGAGGGCAGGCGCTGGTACAGCCAGGCCACGCAGACCAGGATCAGCGCGAAGATCGCCAGGTAGCGCCCGCTGCGCGTGAGGACGCCCGCGACCATGCCCTGGTAGCCCGTGGCGGTGCGCTGGAAGCCGCGGTTGAACCAGCCGAAGAAGCCCTTTTTGGCGTGCTGGCCGGGCGCCACCGGTTTCAGGATGGTGGCGCACAGCGCCGGCGTCAGGGTCAGCGCCATCAGCGCCGAGAAGACCATCGCCGACACCATCGCCAGCGAGAACTGGCGGTAGATCGCGCCGACCGCGCCGCCGAAGAAGGCCATCGGGATGAACACCGCGATCAGCACCAGCGTGATGCCGATGATGGCGCCGGTGATCTGCGACATCGCCTTGCGGGTCGCCTCGCGCGGGCCCAGCCCCTCCTCGGTCATGATGCGTTCGACGTTTTCGACGACGACGATGGCGTCGTCGACCAGGATGCCGATCGCCAGCACCATGCCGAACATGGTCAGCACGTTGATCGAGAAGCCGAACATCTGCATCGCCGCGAAGGTGCCCATCAGCGCCACCGGCACGACGATGGTCGGGATCAGCGTGTAGCGGAAGTTTTGCAGGAACAGGTACATCACCAGGAACACCAGCAGCACCGCCTCGAACAGGGTCTTGACCACCTCTTCGATGGAGATGCGCACGAAGGTCGAGGTGTCGTAGGGGATGGTGTATTTGACGCCGGGCGGGAAATATTTGGCCAACTGCTCCATCTTGGCCTTGACCGCGTCGGCGGTGGCCAGCGCGTTGCCGGTCAGCGACAGCTGCACCGCGACGGCGGCGAAGGGCTGGCCGTTCAGGCGCGCGCTGGTGCCGTAGTTCTGCCCGCCCAGCTCGATGCGCGCGACGTCGGCCAGGCGCGCCGTCGAGCCGTCCGGGTTGGCGCGCAACACCACCTTGCCGAACTCCTCGGGCGAGGACAACTGGCCGCTGACCACCACCGGCGCCGAATAGGTTTGCGTGGACGGGCTGGGCAGGTCGCCCAGCGTACCCGAGGTCACCTGCGCGTTCTGCGCGCGGATCGCCGCGGCGACGTCGGCCATCGTCAGCTTCAGGCCGACCAGCTTGGCCGGGTCGATCCACACGCGCATGGCGCGCTCGGTGCCGAACAACTGGGCCTGGCCGACGCCGGGCAGGCGCTTGATCTCGTTGACGACGTTGCGCGCCATGTAGTCGCCCAGCGCGGTCGGGTCGAGTTTGCCGTCGCTGGACGACAGGCCGACGAACATCAGGATATTGCTGCGCGCCTTGTTCACCTGCACGCCCTGCTGCGCCACCGCCTGCGGCAGGCGCGCCTCGATGCGCTTGATGCGGTTTTGCACGTCGACCGCCGCCAGGTCCGGGTTGACGTTCGGCTGGAAGGTGATGGTGATCGTCACCTGGCCGTTGGCCTCGCTTTGCGACTCGACGTATTGCAAGCCGTCGGCGCCGTTCATCTCCTGCTCGATGACGCTGGTGACGGCGTCGTCGAGCACCTGCGCGGTGGCGCCCGGATAGGCGGCCGTGACGACGATGGACGGCGGCGCGATGGTCGGGTACTGCGCCACCGGCAGCTTGGTGATGGAGAGCGCGCCGCCGAGTAGGATGAACAGCGCGATGACCCAGGCGAAGACGGGGCGGTCGATGAAGAACTTGGCCATCTGGTCTCCCGGGCTTATGGCTTGGCGGCGGCGGGCGGCGCCGGCTGCCACGGCACCGGCTTGACGACGGCGCCCGGCTTGGCCTTCTGGAAGCCCTCGACGATGATGCGCTCGCCGCCCTTCAGGCCGGCGCTGACGACCCACAGATTGCCCTGGGCGACGTCGGCCGTGACCGGGCGCGGCGTCACCTTGTTGTCGGCGCCGACCAGCATCACGCTGGCGCCCTCGGGGTTGCGCACCACGGCCTGCTGCGGCACCGTGATGGCGGCCTCCTGGACGGCCTGTTCGAGCCGGGCGCGCACGTACATACCGGGCAGCAGGGTGCGCTGCGGGTTGGGGAATTCGGCCCGCATCGCCACCGCGCCCGAGCTTTCGTCGACGGCGACGTCGGCGAACAGCAGCTTGCCGGTGTGCGGATAGGCTTGGCCGTCCTCGGTAAACAGGGTCACTTTGGCCTGGCCGGAGCCGGCGCTTTTCAGCTGGCCGCCGGCCAGCGCGCGTTGCAGGCGCAGCAATTCGGTGGACGACTGCGTCACCGTCACGTACACCGGGTCGAGCTGCTGGATGGTGGCCATCGGCGTCGCCTCGCCCTGGCCGACCAGCGCGCCCTCTGTCACCAGCGCGCGCCCGACCCGCCCGGCGATGGGCGCCGTGACGGTGGCGTAGCCGAGCGTGATGCCGGCGTTCTGCCGCGCCGCGGTGGCCGTGGCCAGGTCGGCGGCGGCCTGCTTCTGCGCGGTGACGGCGTCGTCGTGCTCCTGCGCGCTGACGGCGCCGGCGGCCAGCAGCGGCTTGTAGCGTTTGGCTTTCAGATCGGCCTGCGCCAGGTTGGCCTGGGCCTTCAGCACGGCCGCCTGGGCGCTGTCGTAGCTGGCCTGGTAGCTGGCCGGGTCGATGCGGAACAGCACCTCGCCGGCCTTGACCTCGCCGCCCTCCTTGAACACCCGCCGCAGCACGATGCCGGGGGTGCGCGCGCGCACCTGGGCCACGCGCGACGCCTCGACCCGGCCCGGCAGCTCGGTGCTCAGGGTCAGCGCGGCGGCGGCGACACTGACCACGGCGACGGTCGGCGGCGGCGGCGCGCCGCCGGCGCCCGGCCCCGGGCCCGGACCGGCGTTCTTTTCGCCGCAGCCGGCCAGCAGGGACAAGGCGAGGGTGAGGGCGGCGGCGCAAACGGACGTGGAACGCGGAACAGAGCTCATGGATGTCTCGTATAAGGTAGGCGTTGGTAAGCGCGCACCGCCCTGTATCGCGTGCAAGGCAGAAGCTGAAACGATATTAATACAATGGCAAAATTCCTAGTTTTCGATTGTTTATTTGTCGTGGCGGCCACGCGATTGCCGGCGCCACGCGTGGGCACGAGGGCGTACCCACCCTACGTCGGCATACGCGGCAAAAAAAAGCGGCAGCGACAACGGGATGCCGTCGTCGCTGCCGCTTTTCCAGGGCGCGAACGACTTAGCGCAGCGCAGCGATCATTTGCTTCAGCTTGCCCGAATCGGCGCAGAACGCGCGGATACCCTCGGCCAGCTTTTCGGTTGCCATCTGGTCTTCGTTGAGCATGAAACGGAAGGTCTTCTCGTCCAGGGTCATCTTCACCATGCCGGCGCCGCTGGCGGTGTCGGAACCCAGCTTGCGCACCACGAACGGCGCGTCGGTGTCGGCCAGCTTTTGCAGCAGGTCCGGGCTGATGGTGAGCAGGTCGCAGCCGGCCAGTTCCAGGATTTGCGAGGTGTTGCGGAAGCTCGCGCCCATCACCTCGGTCTTGTAGCCGAACTTGCGGTAGTAGTTGTAGATGCGCTTGACCGACTGCACGCCCGGATCTTCGGCGCCGAGGTAGTCGATGCCGGTGGACTTCTTGTGCCAGTCGTAGATGCGGCCGACGAAGGGCGAGATCAGTTGCGCGCCGGCTTCGGCGCAGGCGATCGCCTGGCCCAGCGAGAACAGCAAGGTCATGTTGCAGCGGATGCCGTCGCGTTCCAGGATTTCGGCGGCGCGGATGCCTTCCCAGGTGGCGGCCATCTTGATGAGCACGCGCTCGCGGGCGATGCCGGCTTTTTCGTACAGCGCGATCAGCTCGCGGCCCTTGGCCACGGTGCCGTCGGTGTCGAACGACAGGCGGGCGTCGACTTCGGTCGAGACGCGCCCCGGGATGATTTTCAGGATTTCGACGCCGAAGGCGATCAGCAGATGGTCGATGATCTCGCCGGTGGACGCCTGCGGGCGCTCGCGCACGGCTTTTTCCAGCAGCGGCTGGTATTCGGGTTTTTGCACCGCCTTGAGGATCAGCGACGGGTTGGTCGTCGCGTCGCGCGGCGTGTACGCCTTGATCGATTGGAAGTCGCCGGTGTCGGCCACCACTGTAGTAAGTTGCTTGAGCTGTTCGAGTTGGTTCATGGCTACGCTAATAAAAGGGTGACGGGACCTGCCGGAGTATTGTACCCAATCCGGCGCGACAGCGATGTATTAATGCCAAGCAAGTGTGGCGCGCCGGCCCGGACGCCGCGTTCGCGCTTTCCCGACGCCAATTTGACGCTTTCCGAAAGCTAACGTGCGCCTGCGCCGCGGCGCCAACGTATATATTGGCCGCTGGCCCGACGAGCGGGCGGCCGCGGCAACGACGAAGGAGAGAGCACATGCCTACAGACGACAAAATGAAACCGGCCGGAGCAAGCGCCAAACCGGACAAATCGGCGGGCGAGGGCGCGCCGGCGGACCCGGTCCGCTCGGAGGCCCTGCTGCCGGTTGATCGCGATCAAGCCGACGACGACCGTTTCGCGGTGGCGGAGGAGGTCAATATGGACCAGCAATCGGACGACGCGCGCAAGGTCGGCCAGATGCCCGACGCCGTTCCGGGCAAGGCGAAGCCGGCGGCGCCGGACACCCTGGCCGAGGCGCTCGACAACGAAGGCCGTCCCGCGGGCGAGGGCGGCGCCGGCGCCCGGCCGCCGCAGCCAGGCAAGGAGGAACTGCGCCTGATGGCGGACACGATGCCGGGCGCCGGACCCGGCGATTGAAATTGACGACGCCTTGCGCGCCGTGCTTTGCAGCCAAGTTCGACATGCCTACAATGGCCGATAGCCAGCGCGACTGGGAGGCGGCGACGAGGCGTTGGGCGGCTACAAGGGACTGATGAACGTTGAGGATGGCCAGCAGTTTGGTTCCGGGCTAGGAGTCTGCGCGGCAGACAATTCTTGCGCTGACCATGTGACGCGCTTCTTGCCTGCGTCGATGGCGATTCACTTTCGCACTCGAAAGTGGA